>NZ_JALNUM010000107.1:0-20443 GCF_026540795.1 Methylobacterium sp. GC_Met_2 | reverse complement strand
CTGCGGCTTGCCCGCCACGAACGCCTCGACGTTGTCGACGAGCTGATCGGCCAGGATCTGCATCGCCTCTTTGCTGGCCCAGGCCACGTGCGGGGTGACGATCAGGTTCGGCAGGTCGGCCTCGCACAGGATGTTGCCGTCCTTGGGCGGCTCCTGCGCCACCACGTCGAAGCCCGCGCCCGCAATCGTGCCGTCCTTGAGCGCTTCGAGCAAAGCCGCCTCGTCGACCAGCCCGCCCCGGGCCGTGTTGATCAGGATGGCGCTCTTCTTCATGCGCTTAAGCTCGGCCGCGCCGATCATCCCCTTGGTGTCGGGGGTCAGCGGGACGTGCAGCGTGATCACGTCGGATTGGGTCAGGATCGTCTCGAAGTCCACGAGCCCGTCCTGCGGGAACACGTCGAAGGCCAGAACCTTCATGCCGAGCGCTTCGGCCCGCTTGGCGATCGACTTGCCGAGCGCCCCGTAGCCCACGATGCCGAGGGTCGAGCCGGCGATGTCGTAGATTGGATAATCGAAGTAGCAGAACTGCTTGGACTTCGCCCAATCACCCCGCCGCACCGAGTTGGCATAGGGTACGATCGCCCGGCGCAGAGCGAACATCAACCCGACCACGTGCTCCGGCACGGTGTTGAACGCGTAGTTGCGGATGTTGACGACCGTGATCCCCTGCGCTTTGGCCTGGGCCTTGTCGACCACGTCGGTGCCGGTGGCCGCCACCGCGATCAGCTTGAGATCGGGGAGCTGCTTCAGCGTCTCGGCCCGCATCGGCACCTTGTTGATCAATGCGATCTCCGCGCCCTGAAGGCGGGAGACGATCTCCTCCGGCGTCCAGGTCGAGTCGTGCTCGACGTATTCGTGCGGGAAGTTGAACGGTCGGACCCTGGCATCGAGGGATTCACGATCCAGGAACACGATCTTCTTGGTCATAGGACCCCTCTCGGACGACGGGTAGTTTCCTCGATAGTCTTGTTCTTACTTGCGCGTCGGGGCGGGCCCGGCAACCCGGTCCCGCCCCGATCGCGTGCGCGGCTTACGCCTTATGCAGCGGATTCTCGCGCAGATAGCTGGAGGCGGCGGCGACGCCCGAGCCCGGCGTGACCTTGATGCCGCAATCGATCATGGCCATCTCGGCGCCCGCGATGGCGCCCAGCAGCGACAGCTCGTTCAGGTCGCCGAGGTGGCCGATGCGGAACACCTTGCCGGCAACTTTCGACAGGCCAGCGCCCAGCGAGAGGTTGTAGCGCTCGTAGGCGTGGGTGATCACCTTGGCGGCGTCGGCGCCCTCCGGGACCACGATCGCCGTGACCGTGTCGGAGTTCCACTTCGGCTCCTTGGCGCAGGGCTTGAGGCCCCAGGCCGCAACCGCCTGGCGGGTCGCCTCGGCGAGCACGTGGTGGCGGTGGTAGACGTTCTCCAGCCCCTCCTCCTTCACGACCTGCAGAGCCTCGCGCAGGCCGTAGAGCAGCGGCAGGACGGGGGTGTAGGGGAAGTAGCCGGTCGCGTTGGCGGCGAGCTGGTCCTTCCAGGCGAAGTAGGCGTGGCCGAGCCGGTCGTTGCGGCCGGTGCCGCCCTCGGCGATCTTGAGCGCCTTCGGGCTGATGCAGATCAGGCCGAGGCCGGCCGGCAGCATGAAGCCCTTCTGCGAGCCCGCGATGGCGCAGTCGACCTTCCAGTCGTCCATGTAGAACGGCAGCGAGCCGATCGACGAGATGCCGTCCACGAACAGCAGCGTCGGGTGGCCGGCGGCGTCGATCGCCTTGCGGACCGCACCGATATCGCTGGTGACGCCCGTGGCGGTCTCGTTGTGGACGACCATGACGGCCTTGATCTTATGGTCCTTGTCGGCGCGCAGGGCCTCCTCGATCTTCTGCGGATCGGCGCCGGTGCCCCACTCCTCCTCCTGGACGACCACGTCGAGGCCGAGGCGCTGAGCCATGTCGACCCAGAGGTGGCTGAACTGGCCGTAGCGCGAGGTCAGCACCGTGTCGCCGCGGCAGAGCGTGTTGGACAGGGCCGATTCCCAGATGCCGGTGCCCGAGGACGGGAACAGGATCACCGTTCCGGCGGTCGAGCCGAACACCATCTTGGAGTCCTGCAGGAGCGGCTTCACCAGCTCGGGAAAGCTCGGCGAGCGGTGATCCTCGGACGGCACGTGCATGGCGCGCAGCACCCGGTCCGGGATGTTGGTCGGGCCGGGGATGAAGAGATGGTTGCGACCGGGGCGCCGGGTTGCGGCCATGATGTTTCCTCCGAATAGTCGATTGCGCGCAGGCCGAGCCTGCGACGGGTTGTCCAAACGTCCTCGGGAGTCGGTCCGGCGCCGGCGGGCGCGGCTCGCGCCACGCCGCCTCGAACGCCATCCTCTGCCGTGGGTGGGGGGCGCAGCGGAGCGGCAGGCGGCCTCGTGCCGCTCGCGTCGCGGCGCGCCCCCGCGCGCCGGTCGCCTCCGAAATGCCGTCCCGCCCGACGGCCCCAGGGCCGTCCTCGCCGCCTTCCTGTCATGCCCGGCCGCGCTCGTACCGAGCCGCCGGTTATCTGGCATTATGAGGCGGTGTAGCGTGAAAGGAAAACCGGAAAAACTTCCGGAACTTGCCAAAAAAATTTTTTGTGCGCCGCAGCGATACTAATCTCCGATTGAGAAGCTACGCCGCAACGCACCCAGGCTCGCAGGATACCGCCCTCGGCGCGTCATCAAACTGAGATGGGATCGCGCTCTGGATCCCGGCCGTATTCAGCCGCCGGGAGACGAAGCCGTGGCCGAGGGTGAGGAGATGCCGGTCCGGGTCCGGACGCTGTTCCTGTCCGATCTGCATCTCGGGACGCGCGGCTGCCAAGCTGGTCTGCTGCTGTCATTCCTGCGGGATTACGACGCCGACACGATCTACCTCGTCGGGGATATCGTGGACGGCTGGCAGCTGCGCTCCGGCTGGTACTGGCCGCAGGAGCACAACGACGTCGTCCAGAAGCTGCTGCGCAAGGTCCGCAAGGGCGCCAAGGTCGTCTACCTGCCGGGCAACCACGACGAATTCCTGCGCGACTACGTCGGCATGAATTTCGGCGGCATCGAAGTCTCCGAGACCGCGATTCACGAGGCCGCCGACGGGAAGCGCTACCTCGTGATCCACGGCGACCAGTTCGACATGGTGGTGCGCCACTCGCCCTGGCTCGCCCATCTCGGCGACGGGGCCTACACGCTGGCGCTGTCCCTCAACACGCTGCTCAACAAGATGCGCCGCCGGGTCGGACTGTCCTACTGGTCGCTCTCGGCCTGGGCGAAGCTGCGGGTGAAGAACGCCGTGAGCTTCATCGGCCGGTTCGAGACGATCCTGGCCGAGGAGGCGCGCCGACAGGGCGCCGACGGGGTGATCTGCGGCCACATCCACCACGCGGCCGATCGGCCGATCGGCGAGTTGCGCTACCTCAACACCGGCGATTGGGTCGAATCCTGCACCGGGCTGGTGGAGCATTACGACGGCCGCATGGAGGTGCTGCACTATCCGAGCCTGCTGCGTGCCCGCGCGGCCGAGACCGTGCCGCAGGCGGTCCCGGGCCGGCGCGCGGTGGCGTGAGGGCTCGACCGTGAAGCTCCTGATCGCCAGCGATGCGTGGCATCCGCAGGTCAACGGCGTGGTGCGCTCCCTGGAGCAGATGGTCCGCCGGGCCCCAGAGCACGGCTTCGCGACCACGATGCTGACGGCGGCGGATTTCCCCTCGCTGCCGATGCCGGGCTACCCGGAGATCCGCCTCGCCTATGCGGGACGGGAGCGGGTGGCGGCGCGCTGGCGGGCGGAGCGGCCGACCCATGTCCACATCGCGACCGAGGGTCCGGTGGGATACGCGGCGCGGCGGCACTGCCTGTCGCACGGCCTGCCGTTCACCACGAGCTATCACACGCGCTTCCCGGAATACCTCGCCGCCCGCCTGCCCGTGCCGGAGGCGTGGTCCTACGCTTATCTGCGCCGCTTCCACGGGGCCGCCCGCGGCACGATGGTCAGCACGGCCTCGCTCCAGAGCGAGTTGGAGGCCCGGGGCTTCACCCACATGATGCGCTGGACGCGCGGGGTCGACACCGAGCGGTTCCGCCCCGCCAAGCCCGGCGCACCGCCGCCCGAGGAACTCGCCGATCTGCCGCGACCGCTGTTCCTCTATGTCGGCCGGCTGGCGGTGGAGAAGAACATCGCGGCCTTCCTGAATCTCGATCTGCCGGGCACCAAGATCGTGGTCGGTGACGGGCCGGACCGGGGGCGACTCCAGAGCCTGGCGCCGGCGGCCCGGTTCCTCGGGACCCGGACGGGGTCGGCGCTCTCGGCGATCTACGCGGCCTGCGACGTGTTCGTGTTCCCGAGCCTGACCGACACGTTCGGGATCGTGCTGCTGGAGGCGCTGGCCTGCGGCCTGCCGGTGGCGGCCTTCCCGGTGCCGGGCCCGAACGACGTGATCGGGGGCACGCGGGTGGGCATTCTCGATCAGGACCTGCGGGTCGCCGCCCTCGCCGCCCTCGACCTGTCCCGGGCCGAGTGCAGGGCCGAGGCCCTGCGCCGGGGTTGGGAGGTGAGCGCGCGCCAGTTCTTCGGCAACATCATCGAAGCCCATGGCGGCGAGCGCCTTGCCCGGGACGCCGCCTGAACGGGTTTTCAAGGGGCTTGCCCTTTGGTGGCTCGGCAGGGCAAAGCCCGGTGGCAGGAGGCTGCCCTGCACCTGCAAAAGGTCGGAAACCTTTTGAAACCGTGACGTTCGCGATCCCACGGAAGAGGGCGATGGCGCGCCCGTTCGATCCGTCCCGCGCCGCAGCCTATCCGGTGGCGATCGGCTGCGATGAGGTTGGCCGCGGTGCCCTGTGCGGCCCAGTCGTGGTCGCGGCGGTCTGGTTCGATCCAGCGGCGCTCCCGCCCGACTTGCTCGCCGCCCTCGACGACAGCAAGCGCCTCCCCGAGCCCGAGCGTGAGCAGCTCGCCCCCTTGATCCGCGCGCACGCCCGCGTCGCCGTTTCGGCCGGCTCCCGGGCGCTGATCGACCGCGTCAACATCCGCGCCGCGACCCTCGACGCCATGGCGCGCGCAGTGGACCGACTGGGCATCGCGGCGCCGGTCCTGGTCGATGGCCGCGACGCGCTGCCCGGACTGCCCAGCCGGGCGGTGGTCGGCGGGGACCGGCTGGTGCCGCAGATCGCCGCCGCCGCGATCGTCGCCAAGGTGTTTCGCGACACGCTGATGCGGCGCCTCGCCCTGCGCCACCCCGGCTACGGCTGGGAGCGTAATGTCGGCTACGGGACCGCTCTCCACCGGGCCGGCCTGACCAGCCTCGGCCGAAGCCCGCACCATCGGCTGAGTTTCACCCGTGGGTTCGATCCGGCACCCTGACGTGCTTCCCAGGGCTCCGCCCTGAACCCGCGCGAGGTCTCGACCTTTCGAAACCGGGGTTTTCCCGAACGGGTTGAACGGGCGCTTAAAACAAATTCAGCTGCGCCCCCGGCTTGCGAAAGACTTCCCGGTTCAGTCCCATCCGGCCGAATGCGTAGCCGAGCCGTGTCCCGGAGAGCCGGACGCGCTGGCCGATCATCGCCGCGTAGGCACCCTCGCCGCGGAAGCGATGACCGAAACGGGGATCGTTCTCGCGGCCACCCCGGGCCTGCCGGAGCAGCGCGAAGGCGCGGGCCTGTCGCTCCGGATAGTGCTCGGTGAACCAATCGGCCACTAGGTCGGCGACTTCGCCCGGGAGTCGCAGCAGGGCATGGCCGATCCGGCTCGCGCCGTGCTCCCGGGCGCGGGCGAGGATGGACTCGATCTCGTGGTCGGTCAGCCCCGGGATGATCGGGGAGACGTTGACCATCACGGGCACCCCCGCTTCGCTCAGGCGCGCCATCGCGGCGAGACGCTTCTCGGGCCGGGGCGCCCGGGGATCGAGCCGTCGGGCGAGGGCCGGATCGAGGGTCGGCAGCGAGATCGCAACGAGGGCGAGGTTGTCGGCAGCCATCTCGGCCAGGAGGTCGAGATCGCGCAGGACGAGGTCGGATTTCGTGGTGATGCCGACCGGATGCCGGGTGTCCCGCAGAACCTCCAGCACAGCCCGGGTGATGCGGTGGGTGCGCTCGGCCGGCTGGTAGGGATCGGTGGCCGTGCCCAGCGCGATCGTGTCCGGGCGGTATCCCGGCGCCGCGAGTTCGCGCCGGAGCAGCCGGGCGGCGTCCGGCTTGGCAAAGATCCGCGATTCGAAATCGAGCCCCGGCGACAGTCCCAGGAAGGCATGGGTCGGCCGCGCATAGCAGTAGATGCAGCCGTGCTCGCATCCGCGATACGGATTGATCGAGCGATCGAACGGTATGTCGGGCGAAGTGTTGCGGGCGATGATCCGGGCGGATCGTTCCGGCGTCACCTGCGTACGGAGGGGAGCGGGATCGTCGGCCGTCCAGTCGGGGTCGTGAAACACCTCGCGCTGCGCCGCTTCGAAACGGCCGGTGGGGTTGGACGTGGACCCGCGCCCGCGCCGCCCGGCCTCAGGGGGCGTGCTGGCGGCGAGCCGCTGCACACCCGCTGGTCTCGACCCGCCCCGCGAACCCAAGACGTTGTCCGCCATGATGACGCCCTCTGTTTCACGTGAAACATAGAGAGAACATCGCGCTGGGGAACGCCTGTTTTTCGGGCAACCCCCACATCTGTGCGTTTCTTGGTAACACCCCGACCTTCCGGCGACGCAGGAATGGTTTACGGCAGCGCAAAATCGTCTATGCGCGCGCTCATGCTCTCTGCGGTGACCTACCTGGCCAACCCGGCCCATCCGGACGCGATCGATCGCTTGGCCGACACGCTCGGCGTGCTCGTCTCCGGCGTCGCCGGTGGCCTGATCGGCGATGCGGTGATCGTGACGGGTCGCGCCAGCGACGCCGTGGCGGCCGTCGCCGAGGCGACTGGCGCGGTCTTGGTCGTCCACGCCGGCGACAGCCCCTACACGGCGGGCGCCGCATTGGCGCGTCGGGACTGGATCCTGTGCCTCGAGGCCGGGGATGTCCCCGCCGAGGGCTGGATTCGGACCCTCGACCGCTTCGTCGGCACCGCCCGCCCGGAGACCGGCCTCGGCCGCCTGCACCGCCCGGCCGCCGGCTGGCGTGCGCGCCTGGTCGGCCGGGCCGAGATCCTGACAGGCGCCCGCAGAGCCAGGGCGGGCGATGTGGTCCGGCGCGAGGCGCTGCGGAGCGGACCGGTCTTCACCGCGCGTCTCAAGGTTCGGCCGCTGATTGCCCGTATCGATCGGGCATAAGCGGGAGGATATTGCATACCGCCACGTTGTTGTCCGTTGATCCGCCTCTACAACTCTCAGTCAATGGCAAAGGATTTGCGGCATCTCCCGGTGCGGGAGGGACCGCCTGCCCGCTGCGCCCTGGGAGGATGTTGCGATGGATGCGTCGGGCCTGATGGGGCGGAAATCCGTCGACGACATCATCGAAAGCGGCGAGGGCGAGCAGCAACTCTCGAAGTCGCTCGGCGCGCTGTCGATCACCGCGATGGGCATCGGCGCCATCATCGGCGCCGGCATCTTCGTGCTGACCGGCACGGCTGCCGCGCAATATGCCGGTCCGGGGATCATGCTGTCCTTCGTGCTCGGCGGCATCGCCTGCGCGTTCGTCGGCCTGTGCTACTCCGAGATGGCGGCGCTGATCCCGGTGGCGGGGTCGAGCTACACCTACACCTACGCGACGCTGGGCGAATTCTTCGCGTGGCTGATCGGCTGGGATCTCATTTTGGAATACGCCATGGGGGCGGCCACCGTGGCGGTGGGCTGGTCGGGCTACGTCACCAGCATCCTGAAGGATGTCGGGATCGCGATCCCGGCGCAGTTCGCGCACGCGCCCGGCACGCCGATCGACGGCGGGGGCACCGCCCTGTTCAACCTGCCGGCGGTGCTGATCGTGGCGCTGATCACGCTTCTGCTGATGCGCGGCACCAAGGAATCGGCCCGCTTCAACAACGTCATGGTGGCGGTGAAGCTGACCGTCGTGGTGGCCTTCATCGCGCTGGGCTGGGGCCATGTGGACACGGCGCACTGGACCCCGCTGATCCCGGAGAACGACGGCACCTTCGGGCATTACGGCTACAGCGGCATCCTGCGCGGCGCGGGCGTGGTGTTCTTCGCCTTCATCGGCTTCGACGCGGTCTCCACCGCGGCCCAGGAGGCGCGCAAGCCCCAGAAGGACATGCCGATCGGCATTCTGGGCTCGCTCGTCGTCTGCACCATCCTGTACGTTCTGGTGGCGGCCGTGCTCACCGGGCTGGTTCCCTACAAGGATCTGAACGTCCCCGATCCGATCGCCAAGGGCGTCGACGTGATCGGCATCGGCTGGTTCGCCATCCTGATCAAGCTCGGGGCGCTCACCGGCCTGACCACCGTGATCCTCGTGCTGCTCTACGGCCAGAGCCGGATCTTCTTCACCATGGCGCAGGACGGCCTGCTGCCGAAGATGTTCGCCCACGTCCATCCGACCTACCAGACGCCCTATCGCAGCCAGGCGCTGATCGGCGCCGCGGTCGCCGTGGTGGCGGCTTTGGTGCCGATCAACATCCTGGGCGAGATGGTCAGCATCGGGACGCTCGCGGCCTTCATCCTGGTCTGCGGCTCGGTGATCTACCTGCGCCGGACCAACCGGAACATGAAGCGCCCGTTTCGGGCACCGGCCGTGCCGATGGTGCCGATCCTCGGCATCCTGTTCTGCCTCCTGCTCATGGCCGGCCTGCCGCTCGATACGTGGCTGCGGCTGGTGATCTGGATGGCGATCGGGCTCGTCGTCTACTTCTTTTATGGGCGCAAGCACTCGGTCCTGCGCCGCAAGGAGGGGACCACGGCGTAGCGCCGTTCGCAGTGGCCGACGCGCTGGCTCAAAGCACGACGCGCCTCTCCCTCCCCCCTTTGCGGGGGAGGGTGGCCCCTGCGTCAGCAGTAGTCGGGAGAGGGGAGCCCGGCTTCAGAAGGGGGCGCGGCTGGCGGGACAGGCAGAACTTGGTCCTGCACCGTCGCTCCCCTCTCCCGACCCCTTTCGGG
Organism: Methylobacterium sp. GC_Met_2; assembly: GCF_026540795.1. NCBI lineage: Bacteria > Pseudomonadati > Pseudomonadota > Alphaproteobacteria > Hyphomicrobiales > Methylobacteriaceae > Methylobacterium > Methylobacterium sp. GC_Met_2. The sequence continues at coordinate 11,413 of NZ_JALNUM010000107.1, read as the reverse complement.
GCCACCCTCTCCCGCATAGGGGAGAGGGAAATTCCCGCGCCTCACACCGTGATGCTGGCCCCCCGCCTCAGATGCTCGTCGAGCCGCGGCATGATCTCCACGAAGTTGCAGGGGCGGTGCCGGTAGTCGAGCTGCTGCGCCAGGATCCCGTCCCAAGCATCCCGGCAGGCCCCGGGGGAGCCCGGCAGCACGAACACGTAGGTCGCCCGCGCAACCCCGGCGGTGGCCCGCGATTGCAGGGTCGAGGTGCCGATCTTGTCGTAGGAGATGCGGTGGAAGACGGCGGAAAAGCCGTCCATGCGCTTCTCGAACAGCGGCTCCAGCGCCTCCGGGGTCACGTCGCGCCCGGTGAAGCCCGTGCCGCCCGTGGTCAGCACCACATCGATACCCGGATCGCGCAGCCATGCCTCGACCTGGCCTCGGATCGCCGGGACCTCGTCCGGCACGATGGACCGGGCCGCGAGGCGGTGGCCCGCCTCCGTCAGGCGCTCGACCAGCGTGTCGCCGGATCGGTCGTCCTCCGGGCGGCGGGTGTCCGACACGGTCAGCACCGCGATCGACAGGGGGATGAAGGCGCGCGGGGCGGGCTGGTCGGCCATGGATCGGGTCTCCGGGACAGGCGACCGATATGGGCCCGCCGCTTCGGCTTGTCGCCCCCAGGCGGTCGCACGCGCCCCCTTGCGGCGGAAGGCAAACTCGGTTGTGCTCTGCCGATCCTCCGGAGACTCTATCCGATGCACATGTACGGCAACTGGCGCTCGGCCGCCGCCTTCCGGGTGCGGATCGCCCTCAAGCTCAAGGGCATCGCCTACGAGGAGACCTTCATCGACCTCGATGCGGGCGACCAGCACAAGCCGGAATTCCGGGCGATCAACCCGCAGGGCGCGGTCCCGGCCTTGTTCGACGGGGACGGGCCGCCGCTCACCCAGTCCCTCGCGATCCTGGATTATCTGGAGGAGACGCAGGGCGGCGTGCGCCTCTTGCCCGAGGAGCCCCGGGCGCGGGCGCGGGCGCGCTCGCTGGCGCAGGTCGTCGCCTGCGACACGCACCCCCTCTACGTGCCGCGGGTCCGTACCTTCCTGATGGAGCATTACGACCTGCCCCGGGAGCGGATGCTCGACTTCCTGCGCAACGCGTTCGAGACCGGCCTGCGGACCCTGGAGACGCGCCTCGCCAACGAGCCCGGAACCGGCCGGTTCTGCCAGGGCGACGCGGTGAGCCACGCCGATCTTTGTCTCGTGAGCCTCTGGGTCGGGACCGGTATCTTCGGCGTGGATACGGCGGCCTATCCGACCGTCGGGCGGATCGCTGCGGAATGCCTCGCCTTGCCGGCGGTGGCCGAGGCCCATCCCCTGCGTCAGCCCGGCGCTCCGCAGGCGTGACCCGGGACGCGCGACGCGGGCGCGCGTGGCTTCGTCACGCGTGGCTTCGTTGCGCGTGATCTTGGCAGGCAGATGTGGCAATCGGACACTCGGCACGTGTAAGCAGGCCGGCGTCTTAATCCCGGTCCGGGAGCGGAAAGAGTGGCGATGGCATCCGTCGAGAACGAGTCAGGTTTGCATCGCGTCGTGGTGGTGGGCGGCGGCGCCGCCGGCCTTCAGCTGGTGACGAAGCTCGGCGACAAGCTTGGGCAGGGCAAGCGCGCCCACATCACGCTGGTGGACCGCGCCCGCACGCATATCTGGAAGCCGCTGCTCCACGAGGTCGCGGCCGGCAGCCTCGACATCGGCCACCACGCGGTCGATTACCTGCACCACGCCCACATGCACGGCTTCCGCTACCGGATCGGGCGCATGACCGGGCTCGACCGGGACGCCCGGACGATCCAGCTCGCGGCGAGCCACGACGCCGAGGGCCGCGAGGTCACGCCCGAGCGCACGGTTCCCTACGACACGCTGGTGATGGCGGTGGGCTCCACCACCAACGATTTCGGCACGCCGGGCGTCGCCGAGCACGCCATCGCGCTCGACACCCAGGATCAGGCGGTGCGCTTCCACCAGCGCCTCGTGAACGCGTCCCTTCGGGCCCACACCCAGGCCGGCCCGGTCCGGCCCGGGCAGCTCCATGTGACGGTGATCGGCGCGGGCGCGACCGGCACCGAGCTCGCCGCCGAGCTGCACAGGACCCTGCGCCACGTGGTCGCCACGGGGCTCGACAAGATCGACCCCGGCAAGGACATCCGCATCACCCTGGTGGAGGCGGCCGACCGCATCCTGCCGGCCGTGCCGCAACGGCTCTCGACCGAGGTGATGCAGCTCCTCAACAAGATCGGCGTCGATGTCCGCGTGAAGGCGCGCGTGACCGAGGTGCGGGCGGATGGCGTGCAGCTCGCCGACGGCACCTTCATCCCCTCGGAGCTGGTGGTCTGGGCGGCGGGCGTGAAGGCGCCGCCGTTCCTTCAGGGCATCGGCGGCCTCGAGACGACGCGCACCAACCAGCTCGTGGTGGCCCCGACCCTGCAGACGACGCGGGACCCCGACATCTTCGCGATGGGCGACTGCGCCTATCTGGTCGAGGCGGGCTCCGACACGCCGGTGCCGCCGCGCGCGCAGGCGGCCCACCAGCAGGCGAGCCATCTCATCGGCCAGATCCGGGCCAAGATCGACGGAAAGCCGCTCAAGCCCTTCAAGTACAAGGATTTCGGCTCGCTGGTGTCGCTCGGCGAGTACTCGACCGTCGGCAGCCTGATGGGGTTCGTGCGCGGCAAGAACATGCTGATCGCCGGGCTGTTCGCCCGGATGATGTACCGCTCGCTCTACAAGATGCACGAGCAGGCGCTCCACGGCACCGCCAAGACGGTCCTCGACACCCTGGCGCGCGCCCTCACCCGCCGCACCGAGCCGCGGGTGAAGCTGCATTAGCAGCGATCATCCGATCAGGGTTTCGAACGGTCCGGGACCCGCCCTTTCGAGGTGTTTGCGGAGTCACTTTGACACTGCCTTGGCGCCCTCTCCTCCGCCGTGTGGGGAGACGTTGGAGGTGGGGGTGATGCAGAAGGCGCCGGACCGCTCGATCCTGAGCCACCCCCACGCCGTACCCCTCCCCACAAGGTGGATGGGAAAAGGCGTTGATTTTTAAAACGTCAGACCCAAGAATCGCGATTCTGGCAGTCAGTCCAAAGACCTTGAACGGGCTCGGTCCGCGACCGTTTGCGGGTACGCGGCGCAAGCTTTGCGGAATTTTCGGGGCCCTGCCCCGACCCCGCCAAAGGGATGATCCTTTTGGGATCCCCAGAGGCCCAAAGACGTCCCGTAACAGACTCTACCCCCGCGCGCGGGCCCGAATCATGAAGTTGTCGTAGGTGTATTCCGCGACCTGGAACCAGAGATACTCCTCGTTCCGGAAGGTGCGCATCGCCTCGTAGACCCGACGGAAATCGGCGTTCTTGGCCGCGATCTCGCCGTAGACGTCGTTGGCGTTCTTGAGGGCGGCTTCCATCACATCCTGCGGAAAGGGCCGCAGCAGCGCGCCGCCGGCGACCAGCCGGCGCAGGGCCTGGGGGTTGCGCGCGTCGTACTTGGCCTGCACCTCGGTGCCGACCTGGGCGGCGGCGGCCCGCAGGATCGCCTGGTAGTTCTTCGGCAGCGCCTTCCATGCCTCGGCGTTGAACCAGAAGTGCAGCATCGCGCCGCCCTCCCAGAAGCCGGGATAATGATAGACCGGCGCGACCTTCTGCAGCCCGAGGCGCTCGTCGTCGTACGGACCGATCCACTCGGCGGCGTCGATCTTCTTCGCCTCCAGCGCCGCGTAGATCTCGGAACCCGGAATCGTCTGCGGCTGGACGCCGAACTTGGCGAGCACCTGCCCGCCCATGCCGTCGATCCGGAACTTGAGCCCCTGGAGATCGGCGAGGCTCTTGATCTCGCGCCGGAACCAGCCGCCCATCTGCGCGCCGGTGTTGCCCCCCGGCACGCAGACGAGGCCGGCCTTCGCGAACACCTCGGCGAAGAGCTCGGCCGCGCCCCCCGCCAGCCACCAGGCGGCGGCCCCCCGGGCGTTAAGCCCGAACGGCACGGCGGTCGCGAGCGCGAAGGTCGGGTCCTTGGCCATGCCCAGCGTCGCCGGCCCGTGACCCATCTCGACGGTGCCGGCCGCGACGGCATCCAAGAGGCCCTCGGCGGGAACCGGCTCGCCGGGGCCCTGGACCCGGATCTGGAAACGACCGTCCGTCGCCTCGGCGACGATCCGGCTGAGCGTCTCGGAGGCGCCGAACAGGATGTCGAGGGTCTTGGCGTAGGCCGAGGACAGGCGCCACCGCAGCTCCGGCGCGCCCTCGGCCAGGGCCGGAGCGGCGAGCGGCCCGGCGACGGCCGCGCCCAGGCCGGCGGCCAGGAGGGTGCGCCGCGTTCCGGCCTTCGAGGGGTGCGCGATAAGCGTGTCGTCCAACGGGATCTCGTCCGAGCGTGTGATGTCCGTCCGGCGCGGATTTGCCGGCCCGCAGCTAGCATGTCTGCACCGGTTCTCGAAAGCCGCGGGCGGCGGCGGCAGTTCCGTCGCAGCTCGAATCGGGCGACCGACCGTGCTAGGCGCCGGAGATGGAACCCATGCCCTCCGTCACCCTGCATACCGTCTGCGGCCTGGAGGAGCTGGCCGGCCATGGGACGCGCGGCGTCAGCCATGTCCTGTCGCTCCTCGACCCCGGCACGCCGGAGCCCGAGGCCTTCGGGGCTTACGGTGCCCATACCCGCACGACGCTGCATTTCCACGACTGCCTCGGCCCCGGCGACGGGCTCGTGCCGCCAGAGCCGGAGGATGTCGCGGCGATCCTCGGGTTCGGGCGGCAACTCGACGGGGCGGCGCATCTGCTGGTGCATTGCCATTACGGCCTGTCGCGCTCCACCGCGGCGCTGCTGATGCTGTTCGCGCAGGCCGAGCCCGGGACGCCGGCCGACGCCCTGGTGGCGCGGTTGCACGCCCTGCGCGAGCCGGCCTGGCCCAATGCAAGGATGATCGGTTTCGCGGACGCGCAACTCGGCCGGGAGGGACGGCTCAGCGAGGCGGTCCGGCAGCTCCACGCCCTGCAATTGCGGGTGCGGCCCCACCTCGCCGAATTACTGCGCGGGCTCGGGCGCGGTGCGGAGGTGGACGCCGCGAAGGCGTGAGGCCGCGGTCCGTCCGGTCAGGCAGCTGCCGTCCCCAGTCGGCACGTCCGGAAACGGACTTTCGGCAGCTCCCCGTACGCGGCATCGCCCCGCCCGACGCCCGGATCTGCGCGAGAGCGCTCACTTGCCCGCCGGCGTAAAGCTCCCGTCCTTCCACACGTACAGCACGTAGCCCTGCGCGGTGACGTCGCCCTTGGAGTCGAACCCGACCGTGCCGAGCACGAGGTCGAACCGTTCCGTGTGCAGCGCCTGCGCGATCGGCTTCGGCTCGACCGAATGGGCGAAGTTGGCGGCCGCCACCAGCGCCTGCATAGCCGCGTAGCCGTAGATGGTCGATCCGGTGGGATCGACGCCCTCGCCCTTGAAGGTCTTTACCACGCTGGCCGCGGCCGGTTGCCGGCTCGGATCGAGGTAGAAGGTCATCAGGACGCCGTTGCTCGCAGGCCCGGCGATCTTGCCGAAGTCCGGCGAGGCGATGGCCGAGGTGCCGAACCATTGCGGCCGAAAACCCCGGTCGGCGGCGATCTTCACGAGGCGCCCCATCTCGGTGGCGTCGCCGCCGTAATAGACCACGTCGATCCCCGCGGCCTTCAGGCGGTCGGCCAGGGCGGTATCGTCGGCGTCGCTCGGTGAGAACGAGAGCGACAGCGCCTCGTTGACGCCGATCCGGTTGAGGTTGTCCTTGGTGGCCGCGGCGAGCGCCCGGGAGGCCGGGGTCTGATCCTGGATCAGCGCGATCTTCCGGTCGCGGAACCGCTCGGCCAGCACGGCGGCCGAGAGCCGCGCCTGATCGTCATCCCGTCCGCAGACGCGGAAGATGGTCGGCAGTCCCCGGTCGGTGAGCCGCGCCGCCACGGAGGCGGCGGTGATCATCACCACGCCGTTCTGGGCGTAGATGTCGGACGCCGCGATCGAGGCGTTGGAGCAGACATGCCCGACCACGAGGCGGACGTTCCCGCGCACGAAGTGGTTAGCCACCGCGGTCGCGGTGTTCGAGTCGCAGGCATCGTCCTGCACGTCGAGGGTGACGGGCTGGCCGTCGAGGCCGCCCATGGCGTTGGCGTCCCGCGCCGCCGCCTCGACCCCGCGCAGCACCTGCTCGCCCACCGCAACGTAGGGCCCCGAGCGTGGGACCGCCACGCCGACCACCACATCGGCCTTCGCCGGCACCGCCGGGAGGAGCACGACACACAGGCTCAGGGACATCAGTGCGGGCTGGAACAGCCCGCTGGCGGGGACGACGCGTCCGATCTTCATCGGGCTCTTCTAGGCATCCTTGCGCGCGGCGACTACAAGCGGACAGCGTGCGGCATCCGCGACGCACGCCCTCACCGCACCCGAAGGCCATACGCGAGGATGCGGAGAAACGCGATTGTTTTCCGCAGCCTGTCGCGCGTCGTCCCGGCCTTACTTCACGTAGTAGTAGGCGGTGGCGACGGACGAGACCGGACCGGTGACGCCGCTGAAGGCGGTCAGCACCTTCGACAGCTCGGCGAACGGCGCGTTCGAGACGTAGACGAGGTCGCGGTTGCGCATCCGGAACGCCTGGGACACGAACAGGCTGTTGGGGTCGCGCATGTCGATCCGGTAGACCACCGGGACCAGCGGCGTACCGAGCAGCTTCGAGCCCGGGTTGAGCCGCCGCACCACGCTGGCCGGCTCGAACCGGAAGATGAACGTCCCGGCGGGGTCGGCGGTGAAGTCCGACAGGCCGCGCGCCTTGGCCAGCGCCTGCGCCAGCGTGATCCCGTCCGCCTGGAACGGCAACTCGGTGCTGTTGCCCAGCGCGCCCACCGCGATGAAGGTCTGCGGGTCGCGGACGAGCGTGAGCACGTCGTTGGGCCGCAGGTAGATGTTTTCCTTGGGGTTCGACACCACCGTGGTCAGCGGCACGGTCGCGGTCACCGGCCCGCGCGAGAGCCGCACGAAGGTCTCTGAGACCGGCGAGCGGTTGCCGCCCGCGGCCGCGATGACGTCGAGGATGCGGTCCCCGTGGCCCGACAACGGCAGGCGGGCGCCGGCCGCGCCCTCGCCGGTGATGGTGACGGCCTGGCTGATCGGGCGGGTGACCGACACGAGCACCTGCGGCTGGATGGCCTTGCCGGCGAGCTCGCTCTCGATCAGCGTCTGGACATCCTGGGGCCTGCGGCCGTCGACCTTGATGCGGCCGGCGTAGGGCACCGAGATGGCGCCGTCGCGCCCGACCGGCTGCTCGGGGATGAGGGCGGACTTGGACCCGGCCGAGAAGCGGTCGGCGACCAGCGGACCGGAGAACAGGCCGCCGGACCCGGCTTCCCAGATCGAGACCGAGACCATGTCGCCGATGCCGATGACCGGCTCGGCGGAGGGGCGGTGATCGCCGAAGGAGGCGAGCAGGCTGTCGAGCGGGCGACCGCGCAGGGCCTCGACGACGGCGGGGTTGACGTCGATGATCTCGTAGCGGGCCAGCAGGCCGCCATCGGCGGTAGCCACCTCCGAGCCCGCCTGGATCGCGCTCGCCGTCGGACCCGCAGCCGGCAGGTACGTGCAGCCCGACATCGCCGCGGCGGCGAGCAGGGCGAGGGGAAGAGTTCGCATCCAGATGTTGTCCATCGGTATTGCCGAGCCCGTGCCTAGCCGATGGCGGCCCGGGTGTCCGTAGCGGGTAGGCCACACTCCGCCCACGACGGCCAAGTCTGCCGTTTCATCCTCGATAAGCACAGCTTTTTCGGGGCAAGCGCAGCAGAGGCCGGGAATTCGTGCGGGACAGATGCCTGTCGATCCCCTGCGAACGGGTGTGCGACAGATGGGTGGACGAAGGCACGGCCGTAAACGCTCCGGGTCTGGCGTGGACCCGGGTTCCGCCCGATCGCCGTCCAAGTCGAAGGGCGCGCCGGGTCGGCGGCCACGGTTTCGCTAGTGGACTGTCCGAGGCCACGCGAACATCTTTTGGAGACGTCCCCCCTCCGGCGGGCTTCTGAGCCAGCGTTGCCGATGTCCGCGAGGAAGGCTGGTGCCGCGTCACAGCGTCGGGGCCAGGGTATCCCGGCGCAGATCCCTCAGTTGGTCTGTCCGACCGCGGCATTGATCTGGTTGTAAACGCCGCCCATCCGATTGGCGTAGATCCGCATGCTTCCGGCCGCAGCGAGGAAGATAAGCGACCCGATCAGCGCATACTCGATAGCGGTGGAGCCTCGCGCGTCGCGGGCGAAACGCGCCACGCCGACAGTCCAACCGATCTTTCCAGGGGCGACATCCTCGGATTGTACGGCACCCGTCCCGGCGCCGCCGCAACTCGGCTCCTGCATGGTCGAAACCGCCCTTCCACCACGCTCCGCCGCCCCCTTTGGCGGCGCGGCCCGTCACGGTTTCTAACCCTGCGGCGATTGCTGCGGTCTTAATGAAGTCTTCGAAACAGGGGCGTCTCGACTGTTCAAGTCACATTGTCCTCAGACGGACGCACCCGTATACCGGGTGCGTCCGGACCGGTCAGGCGTGTCCGGCCTTGTGCCGGAGATCATCGATCCGCTTGGAGGCTTCGGCCTTGTCGAGGTCCGGATCGAACGCCTCCGGCTCCTTCGCTTCCTCCGACAGGGTCTTGAGGTAGGACGACTGGGCGCCGGTCATCGGCTCGCCGCCGGTGGTCCACTGGTCCGGATCCTTGATCTGGTTGGAGGTGTCCTTGGGATCGGTCTTCGGATTCGCCTCGGACGCGTGGGACTTGGCGTCCGACTTCGAGGCGGACTTCGCGGTCGACTGGGTCATGGCCAATTTGTTCCTGAAATGTTCTGACGTCCCGATGTGAACGCTTGGTCCGGCCGTCAGTTCCGGCGTTGCCGGGGCGCCGCGGCGTTGTCCCCGGCCTTTCCATCCGATCCGTCGATCCTATTGATGAAGCACGGTGTCCGGGGAGACGCCGCGGTGCCATGGAGTCCGGATGATGTCCGCGGGAATGTTCGCGCACGGAACTGGGACGGCGGCTGGCGATGCGCTTGTACTCGTGGTCATGGGCGTCTCGGGGTCGGGGAAGAGCACCGTCGCGGCGCTGGTCGCCGAGCGGCTGGGGTGGACGTTCATCGACGGCGACAGCTTTCACGGCCCGGAGAACGTGGCGAAGATGCATGCCGGGCACGCCCTCGACGACGCCGACCGCGCCCCCTGGCTGGTCCGGATCGCGGCCTGGATCCGGGCGCGGCTTGCGGCTGGTGAGTCCGCGGTGGTGGTGTGCTCGGCCCTGCGCCGGGCCTACCGGGACAGCCTGACCGGCGGGAGCCGCCGGGTGCGCATCGTCTATCTGGAGGGAGACAGGGCGCTGATCGCCGGACGCCTTGCGGCACGCCACGGGCATTTCATGTCGCCGCTCCTGCTCGACAGCCAATTCGCCACGCTGGAAGCGCCGGGCCCAGACGAGCACCCCATCATCGTCGGGATCGCCGACCCGCCTGCGGTGGTCGCGGAGCGCATCGTGGCGCGTCTCGCGCAGGACAGCCGGGTCGAGCAGCAGGGAGCGAGCCGATGACAGCGCAATCCGACAAAGCCGCACACATCGCCCTGGTGATCTCGGACGTCGACGGCACGCTGGTGACCGGCGACAAGCGCCTCACCGCCGCCACGGTCGCGGCCGTGGGCCGGCTGCGGACCGCCGGGATCGGCTTCACCGTCGCCTCGGCGCGGCCGCCGGTCGGGCTGCGCGGGCTCGTCTCCGAACTCGGCCTCGATCTGCCGTTGGGGGCCTTCAACGGCGCCAGCGTGGTCCGGCCCGATCTGTCGCCCCTTGAGGAGCAGACAATTCCCGAGCCGGCCGCCCGCGAGGCGCTCGACCGGCTGCTCGCCGAGGGGCTCGACGTCTGGGTGTTCGCGCAAGGGGCGTGGTGCCTGCGCGATCCGCACGGGTCCTATACCGACCTGGAGCGCCGCACGATCGGTGTGGAGCCCCGGATCGTGGCCGATCTCGGCACGCTCATGGAGGCGGCCGCCAAGATCGTCGGGGTAAGCCGCGATCATGCTCATCTGGCGGCGTGCGCGGCGCGAATCGGGGCGGCGCTCGCCGACCGGGCGACCGTCCACCGCTCGCAGCCCTACTATCTCGACGTCACACCGCCCCATCTCGACAAGGGCCGGTTCGTCGCCTGGATGAGCCAGCATCTTGGTATCCCGCCGGAGCGGATCGCGACCTTCGGCGATGCGGGGAACGATCGGCCGATGTTCGAGCGCAGCGGCTTCTCGGTGGCGATGGGCAACGCCGAGGATTCCGTGAAGGCCGCCGCCAGCGCCGTCACCGACAGCAACGATGCGGACGGGTTCGCCCACGCCGTCGACCGCTTCATTCTTCCTTAGCGCACCCCGCGTAGACGCGGAATCGGCTGGGCGCGTACGGGCGCCCCCCGAAATCAAGGGATCGGCGCCGCGTTCCAGCGAATGAATCCGCCTGTGTCCTGCGAACCACAGGGAGCCTCCGCGCCCCGCCCGCCCACAGCTTGCCGAAGCGGGGCCGCTTTCCGGCCGCATTTGCCCGCGACCTAGCTTGAGCACAGAAACAGCACCGGGTCTCGGAATGCATCGCCTCCTCCTGGCTGCCGCCATCGCGGTCGTGCCCGCCGCCGCCTTCGGGCAGGCCGCACACGACAACATCGACGCGTTGATCGAGCAGCAGGCCAAGGCGAACGGCGTTCCGGCGAGCTTCGTGCACGCGGTGGTCAAGCGCGAGAGCAATTACAATCCGCGCGCCAAGGGCGGCAGCGCGCTCGGCCTGATGCAGATCAAGCATGCGACGGCGCGCAGCCTCGGCTATACCGGCGATGCCGCGGGGCTCCTCGATCCGGCCACCAATCTCCGCTACGGCGTGGCCTACCTGGCGGGGGCCTACCGCACCGCCCAGGGCAATATCAGTCAAGCTTACCAGTACTACAACCGCGGCTACTATTACGCCGCCAAGCGCCAGGGCATCTCGACCGAGGTCGCCTCGGTGGTGGCCCCGGTTGCCGCCTCCGCGAGCGCCCTGGCGAGCCTGTTCGGCGGCGGTGCCGCGGACGCCAGGGCCGCCGCGCCCCCGGCCCTGGCCTATGCTCCCAGTGTCGCTACGGCTGCGGCGCCGACCGAGACGGTCGAGGTGCCCCTGCCCCCGCGCCGTCCGGCGGCCCTTACGGGCATGATCCAATTCGCCAGCCTGTCCGTCGAGCCGGCCGCCGCAGCCCCGGCGGCGCAGACGGCGCAGGTCGAGGCCGTGGAGGTTCCACTGCCGCCGCGCCGGCCGGCCGGCTTCGGTACAGCATCCGCCGATCTCGCGGAACTGCGTCTCTCTCCCAAGGAGCCGATGGCCGAACCGGCCCCGA
>NZ_JALNUM010000106.1:0-20673 GCF_026540795.1 Methylobacterium sp. GC_Met_2 | reverse complement strand
TGATGAGTCCGTCATCACGCAGTGGCCGGCCCCCAGCCGCCAGTGAGCTGACGGCGCCAGCCTCCTCCAAGCCTGCTGAAGCTCCGCTTCTTCCCGTCAGAGCGTCTGAAGCCTTAGTTGGGCGGTCGCCTGAAGGGCAGGGAGGCGTGGCGACACTGGAGACCACAAGCGCCCGCCTATGGCCTGCAAGTTAGCGGTGGCTGTCAGGACTTAGGCCGAGCACGTTCATAATCCGGTCCCAAGCCGCTACGTCCTTGATCGCGTCGCCCTTCTCCAGCGCCGTTATCGCTTCAGGATCCACCTGGGCCAACGCCGCCAATGTCTCAACCGAAAAGGCATTACGGATGCGGGCGGCATGGACTTGCACGGCCAAAGCGGGAGCCCGGGATGTGGGTTTGTCGTGTTGAGCGCTCATGGCCAAGCGGTACGGAACCACTCAGCGCGAAGTTTCACAGCTGCAAGCTTATGAGGGGCCCGCGACCCGGGCAGAATGCGCGGCGCGAGGAAGCCTAAGCAATCCCGCCAGAAGTCTCGCGGGCGGTAGGACGGGCCGAGCTACGCGGTGATGGTCTGCGCGCGCTCGATATGTCAAACGCGACTATCAGTCCGTAGAGCTTCGGCGCGACCAGGTTGCCCCCGGTATGGTCCGGCCATGATCCGGTCCGAACTCGTCGCCCGCATCGCCGCGCAGAACCCACACCTCTACAGCCGATAAGACCACGCCGCATTCATATGGGGCAGACGAAGGCTCGCGATTGCGTGTCTGTTAACCACCCCGCGCCACCATACCGTCAGCGATCGGCCTCGGCCGCGCGCCGGAAGAGCAGCACCAGGGCCGATGCCCCTCGGCCACGGTGCGGCCTCGCCGGCGCAGTCGCGGCAGCTCGGCCAGCATCACAGTTCTGCTGCGATCAGCGCGCCACCTGGGCGCAATGACGGGGCGGCCCGTCGTGTTGTGCCGCCGGGAGTACCCGCATGCGCAACACCCTGTTGGCCCTGCTAGCCCTCATCGCCGTCATGGCCGCCCACGCAACCTACAAGCTGGTACGCCTGCCCTTCCGCCTCGTGCGTGGCCTGTTCCGGCACAAGGGCCCACGGGCGCACGTAACGGCCGCCTAACCGAGCGTTACGATCCAGCCTCTGGGTTCGCATGGCTGCCCCGCCGACGCGGGCGTGGCGTGCAGCTGAAGCTTTGCATTAAGCCCCCCCGGCTCCACTGAAGGGGGAGGCACGTGCGCGTGCCCTGGCTGATCAGGAACCCCCTTATGAGAACGTTGCTCGCGTTCACCGCGGCCATGGTCGTGTGCGCTGGTCCCGCGTTCGCTCAGGCCGATCAGCCGGCCCGAAATTGCGACCTCGACCCGGAAACGACGGGCTCGCTGGCCGCCGATCCGCGCAGTGTCTACCTGCCGGGCCAGCACCCGGTTCAGGCTGACCGGGATCCGCCAGAAGCCAGCTGGCAGGACCAGGCACAGGAAAACTCGGAACAGCGTCAGCGCGATTTATTCGACTGTGGAGTGGATTGACGCCCACTCGTCCGTTGGCTGGGATCCTTGACCCATCTAGCCCCGTTTCCAGTCCTCGCAGCGGTCGAGCTCCGAATGGCTTCCGCATGCGAGCGCGCCGGCAGCCTTGCTCCCTGCCACTTGGCTGCCAGCGCGTCCTGAGCCTCAAGCCCCAGCCTGGGACATCCGCGCTATTGGCCTGATGACAGGCTTTCAACTTGTCGTCTGCATGATGCTATCGGGCCGCGTCGCGTATCGGCCCGACCGCCGGTGAGATGCACAACCTCCCCCGCCAGCCCGTGATCGGATCGGGCGGCGGGGCCGAGCCGCTTTCAGGCAACCGCCTGTGGGTGAGGCGAAGGCGTGCCGGTGTATGTATCTGATTTCAGCGGACAACCGGCGTGTGACCGGCGATGCTGCAGCTTGAATGAGCCTTCGCCAAAATAATTGCCGGCGATGATGATTTGCCCCTGACAGGCTGGGCAACGTTTTTGCGCCATCGTGTACCGACTGCGTGCCTCAGTGAGGGTAGCGGCATGCCACGCGCCATCTACCTTTACTTCGCACGACTGCTGGCTGACCGTTGGCATGCCTGTCCCGTGCAACGTCGCTACATTGATCTGCGAGTTAAAGATTAGGCCTGCGCCAATATAGTTAACGAGGCGTTGCTATACTCGCCTACGATCATCCGGCCGTGCGGCAGAAGGCTGGGCCGTCTGGCGTCCTACGCCTGGCCGAAGTGTCGCATCACCAGAGTAGCCTCACCGGACAGCTTGGCCTCGGCAGAGTAAAATTTAGACCGACCCCCAGTTACCAGGGCGATCCCGACCAAAACGTATGACCCAGCAAGGGCCACGAAAGCGCACCACCAGAACAAGAGGTCGAACATGGCTAAGCACAGTGCTCCGATTGCAACCAAGTCCTTAACGAACATGGTGAATGCTTCGTTAAGGCCGCCCTTGGCTGAGCCCCCGGTTGTCGATATCGGCTTCGGCGCTGACTGTTCGCCAGTCGCCGATTAGAAGAGCCGAGTGCGCTGGGCGGCCATGCACAACCGGCTCGCAACCGCCCGTGGCACTCAAGCATTGGGGGAGCATAGCCGTATTGGCACCCCCAAAGGTCCACCATGTTGCTGATCTCGTCCCTGGTGGCGGGCACGTTCATGCTCGCCACGTCGTTCTCGCTCATCGCTGTGCTGACAGACTAGGCCAGTGTTGCAAGCTGTCCGGTATCGCGCTCGCGACGGCCGCATCTCCGCCTGCTATAGCGTTGGCACCCCCTGCTGATGCACCTGAGGTGTTCGCGACCCATACGGTGCTGTTGCAGGCGGGCACGTGGCGACAGGCAGGTGTGGGCCAGTTCCCTGTATCTTGCCCGTGAGGCCTTGGTCGGGCAGCTGCGTGAGGGTCGGCGCATGCGGGGGAATTGGACACCGCCAAGCGCCGGCCCACGGCCATTACAGGCGATACAAGGCTATCCAGCTGGGCGCCAGAATGTCGCCAGCGTCTGTGATGATCCAAGGCTTGGCATCGCCCGTATCCATCGCTTGGGTCGCGGCAGCGAGCGCCGCGCGCAAGGTCGTGAAGCGATGCCCCGGTGCGGTGTGGGCGGGGTCGCGGCTGGACCAGAGAGTAAGTTCAGCGGGTTTGTTGAGGTCGGTTAGCGTCATGGGTGCGCGTTCCGCTCGATAGGAGCGGAGCCTGTGTTGAGCGTGTCAGGGAAGGGCTGCGGGCTGTAGGTGGGGCGCCCGGCCTAGGGCGCGATCACATGCGCACCTGTCCTGTCATAGATGGGCGTAAGCTGCTGCAATCTCAAGCCGTCCTGGGCCGAGGCCGAGGCACTACGATCTCGACAGTTTGGCCAGTGAGTGGGTTGAGGATCAGCACGGCCGCCAGTCTCCGGTGGATGTGCCAGTAGAACGACGGCCAGGGGCGAGGAGATCAGAGCGTTCCGTGCAATTGCGCGCATTTGGTGAATGGTTCGTTTACCCTGGCTTCTCGTTGGATCAGCGCCGCAGCGCCTCGATCCAGGCCGCCACCGGATCCACCACGAACGAGACGTATGCCGCCCAGGTCCGGGCCCAGCCGTTCATGGGGGCGTCGGCATCGTTGGGGCGGGCAGCCATCAGGGCGGCCACGTAGCGGTCCTCGTGCAGCTTGCACTCATCCAAGGCGTTGCGTTCCCGGCCAGCCCGGCTGCCGTGGTCCTGTTGGCCGTCGTACGCCTGGCGCACGCAGACGTGCCACGTCTGTTCCAGAACCGGCAGATCGGCCGGCTCGGCCGCCAGGGCTGAGACCGGCCCGAGGGTCACCAGCGCGATCACGCCGGCTATGTGCAGCTGTCGGTTCACCGGATTGCGCCGGTGGTCTGCACGATTTCTGCTGCCGGCAGCGTAGCCATCTCGCCTGCGGCCTGCTGCTGCTGCTGACGGACTACGCCATCAGCCAGCGCCACAAGGCCGATGAGCAGCAGTCCGATGAAGGCGCTACGGACCAGGATCGAGCGGTTGAGCATGGAGGGCGCCTTGGTGACGCCACACCGTAGCTGGGCCGTTCGGGACTGGCTGCTACGCTGCTGCAACAGCTAGTACGGAAAGCGAACAGCGCCTCCTACAAAGGGGCCAATCTGTCCTACTCGCAGACGCGCACGCGCCGGATGTGCTCGACGCCGTAGGGGTCGGTGAAGCCGCGCCGCTCAATGTGGCAGACCTCCTCGACGTACACCGGCGGTGGAGCGCGATAGACCGGGCGGCCCGGGTAGTAGCTGTTGTTGGCCGAAGCGATGGCGCCACCGACAGCAAGACCGCCAATCGCGCCCAGTGCCACCGCACCACCGACGCCAATGCCACCGCCAGCCTGAGCGGAATGCATTGTGCCACACAGCGTGAGACCGACCAGAGTAGCTGCGCCGCTGGTCCGCAGGAGAGACTTACGCATGTTGACCTCCAATACCGCTCGCAGGTCACCACACGTACGTAAACGCGGGATTTCTGCCGCTCAGAGTGATGCTAACCCTGCCAGCTACGCGTAGGGCCCGCCGAACAGATCACCGAGCGCCTTCCGCCGGAACAGCGTGCGCCACCGCCGGCGCTGATGCTCCGGCCGGTCGTGGATCATGTGGCAGCGCTGGCAGAACGCGGCGAGGTTGGCGTCCGCGTTGTTCGACGTGTCGTGATCCCGATGCGCTGCCGCTAGGACGACCCGTGTCCGGCGGACCTGGCCGAGGATGTCCGCCCCTACCGCGATCCGGACCCGGCGTCCCCACCCATCGCGCCACCGACCGGCGTCTGCATCCCACCAGCGACCATCGCCGAGGTGGTAGACCATCCGACCGTGCGGGCGACCACACCCCTCGCAGCAGCCCTTCGCTCGGCCGAACCGGATCACAGCCGAGAGCTGCGCCCAGTCGATTGGGTAGAAGAAGCGGTGCTCGGGCCGAATTGGCATGTTGGCGCACTGTGCCAGCCATGGTGAAGAAAGCGTAGCGGTTTTGGTCGATACGCCCGGCGTCGGCCAACCATCAGGCTTCCAAATGCAAAAGGCCCACCCGCTCATTGGTCAGGGTGGGCCTTCGCCGTCGCCGTCTATGTCGAACAGGCTGGAGGCCCTAGGTTCAGGCGGCCCGCACGGTAGCGAGGAAGCGCCCAACCTCGGCTTTGAGGTGCTCGGACTGACGCGACAGTTCGGACGCTGCCCCCAGTACCTGGCTGGCCGCCGCACCTGTTTCCTCGGCCGCACCCGCCACTCCGGAGATGTTGCTCGTCACCTCGCCGGTGCCCATGGCCGCCTGAGCGACGTTCCGAACGATCTCCTGCGTGGCTGCGCCCTGTTGCTCTACCGCCGCCGCGATCGAGGTCGCCACGCCGCTGATCTCCCGGATCCGCCCGGTGATGCCGCTGATCGAGGTCACCGCCTGCCCGGTAGATGCTTGGATCTGCGCGATCTGCCCCGAGATCTCGTGCGTGGCCCGGGCGGTCTGCTCGGCTAGAGCCTTCACCTCGGAAGCGACCACCGCAAAGCCCTTGCCCGCAGCCCCGGCCCGGGCCGCCTCGATGGTGGCGTTGAGGGCCAGCAGGTTGGTCTGCCCAGCGATGTTCGAGATTAGCCCGACGACATCCCCGATCCGGGACACGGCGGCGCTGAGTTCCTGCACGAAGGTTCCGGTCTGATCTGCCTCGTGCACAGCACGCTGCGCCAGTTCGGACGAGCCTGCGACCTGGCGGCCGATCTCTTGGACAGAAGAGCCCAATTCCTCAGCGGCGGCAGCGACGGTGTTGACGTTCGACGCCGCCTCCTCGGCAGCAGCCGCCACGGTGGTCGATTGGCTGGCGGTCTCAGTCGCTGTGGCGGTCATAGTCTGAGCGGTGGCCTGCAGCTCGGTAGCGGAAGACGACACCATGCCGATGATGCCGCCGACCGCCGCCTCGAAGCCGTCGGCCATCTGCCGCATGCCGGCCTTCCGCTGCTCCTCGGCCACCAGCCGCGCCTGCGCGGTTTCGTCCTCTAGCACCTTCATGCGGATCAGCCCGTTCTTGAACACCTGAACGGCGCTCGCGATCGTTCCGATCTCCGTCTTCTGGCCCTGATGGGGGATCGTAACGGCGAGGTCGCCATTGGCGAGCGCCTTCATCGGTTGCACCACCGAGTCGATGCCTCGCGAAATGCTCAGAATGATCAAGGCTGCTAAGGCAACCGCCAGGAACGTGGCGACAAGGCCAGCGCCGATGAGCATCCTATTTGTTTGAGCGTATGTCGCTTGGCTGTCGCGTGCGGCCTGCTCGGCGCCGTCTTGGTTGAGCTTGATGATCTTGTCGAGGGCAACCGAAGCGTTCCGGCGGGGGGTGACTACCTTAGCTTCGTAGAGGCTCAGAGCCTGCGCCTTCTCGCCCTTGCGAGATAGCGCGACGATCGGCTCGACAGCAGCCGCAAGGGCATGCCACTCCCGAACGAAAGTCTCATACAGAGCTCGCTCCTCTGTGGAGCTGATTAGCCTTTCGTAGATTTTGGTCGCAACTTCAATCTTTTGACCCCGATCAACGAGATCCTTGTCGACGTTTGCCAGCATCTGAGGTTCTTCCGTCAGAATGTGGCGGAGCAAACTAGTCGTATATCGACCTGTCAAAGCATCAATTTGACTAGCAGTGCGCACACTTGGAAGCCAGTTTGTCTCTACATCGATGAGCAGGCCGTTGAGGGTCGATGCGCTTTGTAACCCTACCAACGTCAGGCCGCCGAGAAATAATAGCAGCACTGCGAAGGTGGCAATCAGCTTGCTGCGTATGGATATAGATTGGAGTGACACGACCGACCTCAAAAGCAGCCCGTAAGCGGATAAATTGTGAGACCGCCAACGTAGAGATCTGGCCGAAAATGGTTAATCAGACGCTTAATATAGTCCGTGCGAGCCTATTAGCTGAGATTTGTACGATCTTGTCCAACAACTAGCTAAATGCCCAAAACAGCGGCAGCGCGCCCGCGAGGAACAGCGTGTAGGAAAAGAGCACGGCAAAGCGCTCGCGATGATGCAAGACGAAGGCGTGGGGGCTGGCGAACATGACGAGGCCGGATCGAGGAGAACGACCTACGTTCGCCTGTGAACCTTGACCGATCGGAGGCACCTCAGGCCGTCCACAAGTGTTCGCTGTCGCGTGTCACCGCCGAGCCACATGTGGTCAACTGGCGATCCGTTGCCCCTGCCGTTTGGCCTGCTCGAACTCCTGTAGGTCGAGGGAGAGCTGAAGGATCTGCGCGCTCTTCATACGGACAGGATCCAGAGCGCCTCCGATGCCATGGCTCAAGTAGATCTCCTGCACCTCTGGAGAACGTAAAGCGCCACCCATTGTCCAATTTGGGAAGGAACGGGAGGCGATATCCTGAACATTCACGATGGTTGCGCTGGAGTGACGGCCGTCACGTGCGATGCGATTGTAAGTCTCGGTCACATTGGCCCGCTCACCCTCTAGGATTTGCAAGAACCACGTCTTATCGAAGATCAGAAAGCCCGTCACACCGTTGCGGCTGTTGTTCCGCTGTGAGACGGAGACGATCTCGCGCAGGTTCGTCAGCATCTGACGGTCACCGCCGGGAACCGTGTTGCGGCTGTAGTAGACCAGCTGATGGATCATTAGGGCTGTGCCTCATTGGAGCCGCCAGCGGCCCTCGACTCGCCAGCAATAACGGCTAAGGTCTCAAATGATCCTCTGTCAGCGGCTCCAAATAGTGGTGTATTTTACTGCAATAATAACGTTGAGTTAACACGCTTTGCTTGCCGCCTGCCCTGTTTGTAGCTGGCGCTGGCATCAGCCCCGCTTGGCGCGATCCACTTCTTCGACTGCTACGGCCTCGACCGCGGCGATGACGTTCTCCAGTTCGGCGACCTAGCGCAGGGCGCTCCCGGCCGGCAGCCCATCATGCTCGGCCATCGCCAGGATGAGCGTGCGCTGGTGCGCTTTTAGGCGATCAAGGAGGGCGTCGAGATTGTCGGGCATAGGCAGGCCGTAGCCGCAAGCGGATGGCTCAGTAACTAAGCGCGAGAGCTAAGCAACGTGTCTTATTGCCTCTATTGAGAGCTATTAACCATTCCATAACATTCGTTAATAGTTCGTTGACGTGAAAGCTCAATTTAGAGGTAATACGTAGGCGGGTCGGCAATCGCTACGTCCTCTGAGGTCACCATGGTTCGGGTCACGGCGCCTAGGCTTCCAATCAGCCTAGGTATGCGCACGCTTGCCAGCATCGTCGCGCCGCCTCTGCTCATCCTCGCCGGGACAGGATCAGCCAGTGCTCACGTGAAGTGGTTCTGCGCCTTCGACGTGGCCGGCCAACCGCGCGGCCTCGAACAGGTGCTGTGTCCGAACTTCGAGTGGCTGAGCGGACTCGCGATCGTCTGCCTGATGTTGGGCTGCCTCGCCGAGGGGACGCCGCTCGGCACAGCTCTGATGAACGCCCTGGACCGCGTCACCTCCCGCATCCGCACCGACACCGAGCTGCTGGTTTGCTGCACGCTCGGCTTCTTCCTGGTCTCGGTTTGGGGGCTCGGTGGCATCATCCTGACACCCGAGCTGAAGACGGATGCGGCCTGGATCCCGTGGCTGCAACTCGCCATGGCTGCCTGCCTGATCTCACGCCGTACCATGCCGTTGACGGGCCTGGGTATCGTCTTCCTGTTCTCCTTCGCCACCGCGCAGTATGGCCTGTTCCACCTCGCCGACTATCCGGTGTTCCTGGGCGTGGCGGTCTACCTGATCTGCCAGGGTCTCGACCTGAAGCCGTTCGACATCCGCCCCCTCGACATCGTCCGCTGGACCGCTGCCATCACGCTGATGTGGGCGTCGGTCGAGAAGTGGGCCTACCCGCAGTGGACGGATCCGCTGCTCGCCGCCAAGCCGCAGATGACCATGGGCGCGACGCCTGAACTGTTCATGCAGGCCGCCGGTGTCATCGAGTTCACCCTGGCCTTCGCCCTGGTCTGGACGCCCCTGGTGCGGCGTGTCGCGGCCCTGATCCTAACGGGGATCTTCGTCTCGGCGATCGTCGAGTTCGGTAAGGTGGACGCGATCGGGCACTCCGGCATCATCGTGGTGCTGCTCGGGATCGCGGCGGATGATGCCCGGACGACAGTGCGGGCGCGCGACGCCGCCTGGGCGCCCGCGTACTATGGTGGTGCTCTCGCTGCCTTCCTGGCGCTGTACTATCTTGGGCACGAGGTCCTGTTCGACACGGGCCAGCAATTCCCCGAACTCGCCAAACTGGTGGTGATTTGAAAGACAGCGCGGGGGGGATGGCGCCTGCAGGAGTGACTACTGCACGTGGATGGTGAGCTTCATCTTCGGGTGGATGCCGCACTGGATGATGAAGTCGCCGGGCTCCTTGAGGGTCAAAGTGGCCTGCTTGCCCGGCTCCTGATCGCCAGCGTCGAACGCGAACCGATCAGCCTCGATGAAGGCGTGGTGGACGGCGTTGTCGTCCCCGTTGACGAGAGTGATGGTGTCACCCCGGCGCAGGAACAGATCGGTCGGATCGTAGTGCCTGCCCTTCTGCAACACGATGCGAAACACGTTGGCGAGGCCGGCTTGGGCTGATCCAGCCACCAGCAGCGCTACGATCAAAACGACGGGGCCTCCGAGGAGGAACGGGCGGTGCAGATTGCTTATAGTCACAGACACAACCCAGCACAATTAGTTATCTGGATGTTTGAGTAGCATAGCTTGGCTATATGCCGCCTAACCCGTATCAATATAGACGCCTAAATCTGCTCGTGCTTCGCTCGCTATTCTCGAATTGGCCGGCATTTATACGTCGATCGAAAGAGACTTTTAACGAAGTCGACTCTGGAGTCGCGCATCAAGCGTAGGGACCGGCGACGAGAACGCCTCATTCCTCAGCGTCCCGCAGCACTTGCCTGGGTCGAACATAGCTCCCGCCTGCTGCAGCGAGATCGGCCGGCCACCGCATAGAAGAACTCTTAACCGCCTTGCGCCACCATACCCTCAGCGATCGGCCTCTCGGCCGCGCGCCGGAAGAGCAGCACCGGGGTCCGATGCCCCTCGGCCACGGTGCGGCTCCGGTGCTTTCTCATCATCGCTCATCGGGCGCATATAGTGCCAAACGGCCAAGTTCATTAGCCAACGGCGCCCATGCGTCGAGGAAGGTTGATCCGAGCTGCTATGATGTGGCCACCGAGCTATGCACCTCAGCCCTGCTTCTGTGCGCGGGCAGCCTAACGTCGGGAGTGTCCTGGTCCACTGCCGACGGAAGCTCTCGTGAGAGCGGGGAATGGCGTGTGTCGTGTAAGAAGCCGGTCCGCCTTGAAGGGCGTCGGGCATATTCGGACCGATCGCCGTGACGAGGGCGTACGGGATACCACCGGCCGTCTACAAGGCGAGCTTTGGGATCGGTCGACGGGCACGTCGGCGGTGATACAGCTTGATCGTACGGGTCGACGATGAGGTCGCACGGACGCGTGGATCGCGGCGATCAGACCGGGTGATTGTAGACACGCACCCGGCGGGCACCGGACGTCCGGGTGTCCGTGCCAGCCACGGGAGCGCTCACCGCATCGTTCTCGCGCACGAGCGAGCCTGCGGCTGCGTCCGAGCCGATCAAGGTCGAGGTGTCGCCTCGCGGTTCGCCAGCCGTCGTGCCGCTCAAGCCCTCGCTCTCCCAACCCTGCGCACGCGCGTCGAGATCGACCGCGCCGTGCTCCTCCAGGATGCGCGTGGCCACACCGGCGTGGGCCTCATCGGCCCTCACGGTCAGCAGCGAGCCGCCGCGGCGCACGCCCTCGGCGTAGGTATGTGCGTCGGCTTCACTGACGCCGGCGCTGGTCAACGACCCGGTCAAACCACCCGCGGCGGCACCGATGCCCGCCCCCGTCAGCGTCGCCACGAGCCACCCCGCGGCTACGACTGGACCCACGCCCGGGATGGCCATCAGTCCGAGGCCGGCGAGGAGACCCGCGCCACCGCCCAGGATCGTGCCGAGCGTCGCGCCGGTACCCGCACCGGTGGCAGCGTGGTCGGCGGTGTCGCCCGTTCCAGCGGTGCTAGTCTCCGCCTTGTTGCTGACGAGACTGATATCGGAGTGCGACACGCCGGCCGCCTCCAACTTCGTCACGGCTGCAGCAGCGTCGTCGTAGCGGTCGTACAGGGCCGAGAGGGTCTGCGTGGACATGAGAGGACTCCGAGACGTTCGAGTGGGACAGTTGAGCGAGGGGACCGGCTACTGGACCGCGACGTTGCCCTTGAAATCCAGGCCGACGCTCGCGGGCTTGCCATCCACCATCGCGCTGGCGTGCCAGATGCCATCGTCGTCCTTCTTGAGGTCCTTGACCTCGTGGTAGCCGGCCCGCTCGAGCCGGCGGCGAACTTCACCCTCGGTGAAGCTGTTGGCGCCCCGCTCCAGCTTGACGTTCGCAGCCGTGCCGGTGGCCGCTGGCCTGTCGGCGTAATCGGTGTTCGGCCGTGTCACCGCGTTCTGGCCTCCGGAGGTCGCACTAGAGGCACCACCTGTCGCAGGCTGCCCGGTGACGGTCGTCTGCGCCGATGCGGGCACTGCTGCGAGCAACGGCAACACGAGAAGGATCGAGCGGTTCAGGGACATGGCGGGGCCTGCGTTTCGCTGGTTGCGGTAGAGGGACCGGCCGATCCGAACGCGGATCTCGGCAGGGTGCGCAGCCCAGCGCATCGAGGCTCCGGGCTGTGCATCCAGGTGGATCAAACCGGCTTGCGGGTGCCAGGCGTGGTACCGGTCGTCGTGGTGCCGGTCGTGCCAGTGCGGCTGACGTTGCCGCGCTCGTCCTCAACTTCGACCTCGGTGTGGCGCACCTTGTCGGTGACCGTCTCAGTACGCTGACCCGCGTCCTTGCGAATGCCGACCTCCTCGACCACACGGGCTTCCTTCGACACCACTGCCTGCTCGCGCAGCTCGGTCGCCTCGATGGTCTTGCTCGCGAACAAGGCCTCGTCGGCCGCTGTCACCGGCCGGTCGACTGCGCGCCGATCGATGTGCACGGTCTCGTCGCGCAGGGTGACCTGCTCCTCGACTGGCTTCTCGACTACGTACGATCGCACCCGTACGCGGCCGGCCTCGGCCACGCGCTTACCGACGTTGAGGCGCTCCTCGACCACCGGGATGTAGTCCGTCTCGCCGGTGCTCGTGCCGGCGCTCTTCAGTGCTGCGGCGCCTGTAGCCGCCGTCCCGGTTGCCGTCGTGCCTAGAGCTGCCGTGCCGGTGGTCGAGCTGGCCGCGGTCGTGCCGCCTGTCGCCGAGTACCCGCTCCAGCCCTCCTTGCGCCACGTGCTCTCGCGCTGGTCGAGATCGACCGAGCCGTGCTGCTCCAGGATGTCGTAGGCCGTCTCGGTCTGCGTCGGCTCGACGCTTGCAGTCAGAAGCGTGCCACCGCGGCTCAGACCCTCGCTGTAGGCGTAGCGATCCTCCTCGGGCATGAAGAAGTCCTTCAGCGAGCCCCAGAAGCCGCCCTCGTCCTTGCGGTAGTCGTACGAGCCGCTCGTGCGCGCCGTCTGCGCGCCCTGCACGAGCTTGATCGCCGATTGCGGGATGCCGGCGGCGACGAGCTTGGTCTGGGCAGCCTGCGCCTCGGCCGGGCGATCGAACAGCGCGGTGATCGTCTGCGTCATGGTGTTCTCTCCTGGGCTGAAAGGGGGTCAATCTGTTCACTGGCGTGGCCGTCCGGGCTCACGCGTTCGACCACGGCGCGCTGCCTGCGCAGCGTCACCGGCACCTCGACGACCTCATCCGCCTTCGTGCGGCGGACGTGCACCTCCTCCCTCAGGACGAGGCGCTTCTCGACGACGAGGATTTCTTCGAGGACGGGGATGATCGTCACCCCGTCCTCCTCGCGCATTGCCGGGGGCACCTCGCCCTCGGGAAGCATCCGGTCGACTGGCACCCGGGTGACCTTGACCGCGTCGCTGCGCAGGCTCTCGCGCAGGACCTGATCGACGGTCTCGGTTCGGGTCGAGACCCGCACCCGCCCGGTCTCCACCACCCGCTTGTCGATGCGGGCGGTTTCCTCGATCAGCGGGAGCGTCACGCTCTCACCGACGGCGACCTCCGCCGCCTCTAAGTCTTGCATCTGTGAGGGCTTCGGCGGGCCGGCGGCGGGATCACTCATGGTCAGACCCGACGCTGGGTCGTGATGGCAGCGCCTGTGCGGCTCACCACCGGGTCGACGGCGGCGCTGCGACCCGCGAAGAAGGCTGCCAGCGCGCCGAGGATCAGTGCGACGGCGCCGTAGAGCGCGCCCTGCGAGCCAACCCGCGCGGCGGCATCGGCCGCCTGCTTGGCCTGCTCCTTAGTCTTGGCGACTGTGTCGTTGAACTGCTGCACGTACTGGGCGACCTGCGTCCGAGCCTGGTCGACCGGGATGTTCTGCGCCTTCGCCAAAGCCTGGGCGGCCTTCTCCTGCGCATCCTTCTGCTGCGCGGCGTCACCGGTTACCGCCGCGCGCATCGCGCTGACCGCGGCGTTCTTCAAGGCCTCCGGATCGTTGCCGCTGCCGCTGCGGACCTGGCCCTCGATGTTCGAGAACGGGTTGTCCATGCCCGGCAGCGACGGGGCGGCAGCCTGTGCGGCGGTCTTCACCGAGCCACCGATCAGGTTGCCGGCGCCGCCCAGCGAGCTCGTTACCGCGCTCGATGCGCTGCTGACGACGCCGCCGACCGCTGAGGACAGCAGGTAGACGACGACCAGCGTCGAGACCGCCCAGGCGATCAGCCCGTGATAGGCGGTGGTTGTGTTGGCCGGCTTGCCCGAGAGGCGCCCGGCGAGCCAGCCGCCGGCGGCGGAAGCGAGGATGCCGGAGATCACGAACCAGATCCCCGCGCCCGAGGACAAGCTGCCGGCCGTCGGTGTGCCGTTGCCCGCCGGGTCGACCGTCGAGAGCCCGATACCGAGCCCGACCATGTTGAGGATGACCTGGGCGACCAGGGCGATCACCGCGCCGGCGAACACCGCGCCCCAAGAAACGGAGTGCAGCGCCATGGTGCGCATGTCCTCCGCGGGGGAGACCGCGCTGGCGGTGGGGAGGTCCCGGTCGTAGGCCGAATGGGTGGTGTCGGGTGATAACGCCATGCTCGGTACTCTCAGGTCCGTGTGGTTCGATCTTCGGCCGAGGTCGGCGGAAGCGGATTTGACTAAGGTCAGAGCACCCGGCGACGGCCGAGTAGGGCGTGGTAGAGCCACTGCGTGTTGACGGCGCCGACGTCGGGCTAGCTGAATTGGTTGCGATCCGGGTGGCTGCTCGGGATCGAGCATCACATGCGGGTCGAGCGCTTGGGTCTCGGCTTGGGGTTCGACGGCGTGTGTGCGGCTTCGATGGCAGCGATTTCGGCGGCAGCTTCCGCCTGGATCACGCGGTCGCCCTCAATGATGCCAATGGCTTCCTTGATCAGCGCCCGGGCATGGTCGGACGAGAGCACCATCCGACGCTCGCCCACACGGATCTCCTGGTATCAACCCGCCGGGATGATCTTCCGAGATGCTCCCGTGAGCAGAGCTACCACTGCGTAATGAGGCGATTTACTCGAAGTTCCGCCGATTTACATAAAGTACATTTGTACTAAATCAGCTTGGTAGTTCTGTCACGGTTTTCGTCGATCTCAGCGCTGGTGCTGCGTGTTCGGCCCGATCCCGCGCTCCTGCGCCCACACCACCACCGCGCTGCGGCGGTTGACCCCGAGCTTACGGTAAAGGCTTGAGACGTGGTTGCGCACCGTGTTCGGCGACAGCTTCAGCTCGGCCCCGATCTCGTGGTCGGTGGCACCCTGGCAGATCCGCGTGAGCATATCCTGCTCGCGGATCGTCAGGTTCTCGATGTCGACCGACGGCCGGACGGAGCGTGACGGGTGACGTAGGGTCGCCAACTTGTCGATCACACCGTGGCTGAACCACGACGCGTCCGCCATCACCGCCTCGATGGCGCTGATCAGCTCCCGCTCCGAGCGCTTGCGACTGGTGATGTCCTGCAGGACGCACAGCACGCAGGCCTCATGGTTGATGGTCACCCGCTCGGCCGAGACCAGACAGTCGATCTCCGCGCCTGCTGCATCCTGTAGCACGGCCTCGAAGCCTCGAACGCTGCCGAGCCTCCTGAGATCGCGGGAGAACTTGCGTTGCTCGGCCCGATCGACCCAGAGCGCGAGGTCGGCCAGCGACTGGCCGCCCGCGGCCTCGGGGGCGTGCCCGAACGTCGTGGCGAAGGCTTGGTTGACGCTGGTGATCTCCAGGCCGTCCGCATCCATCAACGCGCTCGGCACCGGCGAGAGATCGAACGCCTTGGCGAAGCGCTCCTCGCTATGGCGCAATGCCATCTCGGCTTTCCGGCGATCTTCCAGATCGGCGAAGGTGAACAGCATGCACGGCTCGACGCCGCCCGGGCCTGGCATCTCGATGGCGTGTCCGGCCACGATCACGTACCGCCCTCGGCCGCATGGCGTTGCCAGCTGAGCCTCCATCTGCGGGATGGTGCGGCCCTCGTGCAGGCGATGGATCGCCATCTCCCGCCGCTCGGCGTCGCGCAGCAGGTCGATCTCGCAGAAGCTCCGGCCTAGCACATCGTCACGATGGTAGCCGGTCAGGTCGAGGAAGCCATGGTTGACCCGCACGAAGCGCAGATCGGCGATCCGGCAGATGATCGCCGGGGCCGGGTTGGCGTTGAACATCCGCTCGAACCGGGCCTCGGCCTGGTAGCGCTCGCTCACATCCTGCATCACCAGGGCGAGGCCACTTGGTATGCCATCCGCATCGGTGGTCACCAAGCTGCGGATGCGATGCATCCACCTGTGGGATGAGTTCCGCTTGGGGATCAATTCAACCACGACATCTCGAAACACCTCGCCGGCGAGCACCCGATCGAGGGGGTGCTGCAGAGGACCGATCTCGCGATGATTGCGGTAGTGCAGCGTGAAGTTCGCGCGGTACTCGGACACGGTGGCGCCGAGATCGCCGGCATCCACAACCCCATGCATCATTACGGCGGCATCGTTCGCGTATGTGATGGTCTGATCCGGCTCGATCAGGATCACGCCCTCGGACAGACCGGCCACGATTTGCCGCATCTGTATGTGATGAGCCGCATCGGACATTGGCGTATCTCCATTCGAAGCGCCAACGCTCGAATGCGAGGAAAAGCTCAGAATACCGCGTTTTAGCGTTCCTAATCTGGCCGACCGGTTCCGATGAGCTAACCGAGCAGATCTCAGGCGGGGGAACGACGCCTATGTTAGGCGAGAAATTTATTACACACGAGTTGCAGTCTGGGTCGGCGGCTTCCGGTGAGGAACATGACTTCGACCGTGCCTTCATCAATCGTCGTGACGTGGAGGCGGTAGCCCATATTTGTCGCCAGTATACGCGCCTGATCCAGTGTGCTGGCGGCCAGGGTCATCGTGAACTCAGCTATGCCGGATGCGAGTTGAGCTGCGAGGAGACCAATTTCCACACCTTCGTTGA
This sequence comes from Methylobacterium sp. GC_Met_2, assembly GCF_026540795.1. Taxonomy (NCBI): domain Bacteria; kingdom Pseudomonadati; phylum Pseudomonadota; class Alphaproteobacteria; order Hyphomicrobiales; family Methylobacteriaceae; genus Methylobacterium; species Methylobacterium sp. GC_Met_2. Next base: position 4,196 of record NZ_JALNUM010000106.1, on the reverse strand, counting down.
AGGTCTCGTCACGGCCAGCAAACCGCAGGCGCAGACCAGGTACGACATGGATGTGACGCATGGCTAGCACCTCTGCATACTCCCAAGTGCACAGCTAATGTAGTTAACGTCGCGTTAGCGGCGGCACGCTCTCGAAAGATCTAAAATCTTGCTCGACCGTCATGAGACGATAAGAGCCCCTCGGGTCCACGCCACACTCTCGGTTCGGAAAAATTAAGATCATGCGAGAGGAATGGCTGAGCTCTAACTACGCCGCTCCACAGCGCTTGCCCTGTTGGAACACAACGACTGGTAGCACGAGCAGCAGTGTTGGCAATTCGACCGTTTCCCCGACTTCAGGATCATATGCATAAGACTGGCGTACGAAGCCGGCGAAGCTTGGATGTCGTATCGATCATTGACTGCACGGGTTGCCATCCCTGGTTCGCACCCGGCCGGCCGAACATGGCGCCTCAAAGCACAGTGTGTTCGCCGACCGCCGAGTCGTCGAGCGGTTCGAGGAAGGCCGCGCCGATACCTCCCTCAATCCGACGCGCGACCGTCGCCTGTCGTCTCCCAACTCGGATCACTTAACCCAGCGCCAGAGGAGCGTCCAATGACAGCGCCACTCCCGAGGCCGACAGGTTCAGGATCTGCGCCGGCACGCGCCGACCATCCCCCAGCATGACCTCCACGGCAATGCGCTCTGGAAGGATCCGTCGGTGGACGCGCACCATCTCGGACGATTTTGCTTGCCGGTGCGATAGCTCGATGAAGCGTCGCGCCACATCGCCGGGTGAAGGGGTCGTGCCGATGACGCGCACGGCGAAGTCGCAGCTCCCCGCCCATACGACCCGAACCTGCGCGGATCCGATGTCGCGGATGTTGCAGATGAGGCGCTCTTCGACGGTAGGCAGCGTCGCCGACCGCAGTCTCAATCCTTCGGACGAGATGTCCACGGTGACCGCGTGGAACTCGGACCCGTCGCGGCGAAGACACAGGGCGAGCACGACGACAGGGTGACGTGTGGTGGCTCTTCGTTCGATCACGCGCCGGACGCCGTAGCGAGAGGGCGAAAGGCACGCACCAAAGCTCCGTTAAAACAACCTGTCATGCCTTCCACGACCGCCAGCGCCTTTGGCCCGGGCATATGGCAGACGCGGAACGCGCCATGATCGCGCACGCGGCGCTCACCGCGAACGGCGTTGCTGGTGCGTTTAGGCTGCAAGGACGTCTGCAGCGTCTGGTAAACACGCCTGTCCGTTCGGCCGCGGTTCAAACGAGCCGACGCGGTGAGCTGCCGTCTGGACGTCGTCAGCTTCCTGGGCCATCGCCGTCGCGAGAAGCTGCGCACGCCCAGCCCAACGATCCCGTTCTACCCGCATGGCATGGAGTTGATCCTCGCGCGATGCCAACGCGACTTGCAACGCATCAATCTCGGTCCGTAGATCGCTCGTGCGTTGCCGCTCACTCGCCAGGGCGGCTTTAAGCACAGAGAGGGCAGCGTCGGTCGCTTCCTTCGACGAGCGTTTCACATCCCCGGTGGGAAGGGATCGTGGCCCACCACTCTCGCCCCCGGCAGTCCGATTGCCGCTCGCCGGTGACAACATCTGAGTGGCCACCGCATCCGGTCGAAGCTGCGCGATTTCTGCTTTCAGGTGCTCGACATCGAGCCCTGTCGGGCTGCGCACCTCGGCTGGCTGGATCGACGGAGCGGCGACGCGCGAGAGCGGCACGCCCTCCTCATCCAATACCAGCTCGTGCAGCATGGCCAACACGGCATCACCGTCCAGCCTGGACAGGTCGAACCCGCTCTCGGCTGCGAGCCGGCTGAAGCGTGCTTGTCCCCCGGCGGATGCGCCGACGAAGGCCATGGACCAGTTCGCAAAGCTGCGGCTCTCTGTCGGACCGCACTGTAGAACCGTCACGTCGCCGTGGCGATCATCGCACTGGATCCGCTCAAATGTTTCTTCGACTCCCTGTCGCGGTCCCTCCAAGACCTGGGCGAAGGCGCCGGTGTTGAACATCAGCGCGCCAGTCACATCCGACCGAGCGTTATTCCTCTGTGATGCGGCCAGGATCTGCCCGACGGCTGCCGTTAACTCGGCTTCCGATCCTTGAAACAAATTCTTACTGGCGTACACGAGGCGGTAGAGTTCGCTCATAGGAGGTCCAATAAGTTGTGTGGACTAAGCTTATGGCTGGTAGCTCGCGAGGAATTTTAGAAGATCCTCCGCCGGTATGGGCTTGCTGATGAAATAGCCCTGAACGTCTGTGCAGCCTTCATCGCGAATGCGCTGCATCTGCTCTGACGTTTCGACGCCTTCGGCAACTGTTGTCATACCAAGGCTCTTGCCGAGGCCTGCGATCGCCCGGATGATCGCATCCCCATCGGGTTTGCTCGATAAGTCTTTCACAAAGGACCGGTCGATCTTGATTTTGTCGAACGGGAAGCTGCGCAGGTAGCTTAAGGACGAGTAACCGGTACCGAAATCGTCCATCGAAACGCGGACCCCAAGTTCGCGCAGTCGATGAAGCGTTTGCAAGGTTTTCTCACTCTCCTGTAGGAGAACGCCCTCTGTGATCTCAATCTCCAGTCGCTTGGCCGACAGACCTGAGCTGGCGAGCGCTGAGAGGATCGTCTCGACAAGCCGGTCGCTCTTGAACTGAGCAGGGGAGACGTTCACCGCGACCGACATCGCAGTGGGCCACGTCATCGCATCGCGGCAAGCTTGACGGAGGACCCACTCGCCGATCGGCACGATCAGGCCGATCTCCTCGGCAAGTGGGATGAAATCAAGTGGCGATATCATCCCGCGCTCGGGATGCTTCCAGCGGATCAAGGCTTCGCAGCCGATCAGCTTATCGCCCTCGAGCTGCATCTGGGGCTGATAGTGGAGCTGGAACTCGCGTCGGGCCAGAGCCTGGCGCATGTCGAGTTCGAGCCGGCGGCGCGCCTGCATGCGCGCGTCCATCTCCGGTTCGAAGAAGCGGTACGTCCCACGCCCGTCAAGCTTGGCCCGATACAGGGCTAGATCGGCGTTTTTCAGGAGCTTATCCGCACTCGTCCCGTCTGCGGGCGCGAGCGCTACGCCGACGCTAGCTCCGATCGTCAGAAGGTGGCCCTCGACCATGTAGGTCCGGCCGATCAAATCGACGAGGCGCCGGGCCAACGCCTGTGTGTCGGCAGCCTCGCGGATGCCAGTTTGCAGAATGATGAACTCATCACCGCCAATCCGGGCCACCGTGTCTGTGGGCCTCACTGTCGAACGCAGGCGGTCGGCAACCTTCGCGAGAAGTGCATCGCCGATCGGGTGGCCGAGCGTGTCGTTGACCGGCTTGAACCGGTCGAGGTCGATGAGCAGTAGAGCGCACGCCTCGCCGTTGCGCTGCAAGCGTGCCAGAGCCTCGGCCAGACGTTCTCGCAAGAGCAGGCGGTTTGGCAGGCTGGTAAGTGGATCGAGACGCGCCAACTCTTCTGCGCGCGCCTCGCTCGCCTTGCGCGCGCTGACATCTTCTAGGGTTACGACCCAACCTTCACCCGCGATGGAACGGATCTCGACCTGCAGCGTGTGATCCTGGCCCGTCACTTCGAACGAAGCGGATGTTTGAAAGTCGAGTGCGCGTCGCAGAGACTTAAAGATCTCTGGTCGCGATTGCGAAGCTCCCGCGCACAAGGCACGAAGCAACTGCATCGCGGATAGATTAGCCGTCTGCTCGACCTTCATGTTGAAGAGGAGGCGCTCGGCTGGGTTGTTCGATATAGCGACCCGCCCCGAGGAGTCGATCATCAACAGGCCGTGCCGGATTACATCGAGATATCGGTTCCAGGCGAGAAGCGGGGCAACACTCGGATCCAATCGGATCGCAGATGGCACGATTTTGCGCTGCGCCGCGCCGAGGTGGTGCAGATCAGCGCTCATCGCACGAGGGCCCTAGATTGAGGCTGTCAGGCAGCACACATGATAGCTAATAGGGCCGTTATAAGAACGAATGTTTTAATTTGCGGTGCATGGTTGCCGGATTGTTTGACGTACCGTTTGTCCCAGCTTGTATGTTGGGCCGTCCACCCCTTGGCTCGTCTCACCGCGTTGGGGCCAGGTGCGCCAGAACCGTGAGATAGTTCCCGTATCTTTTCAGGGGTTCGATCGCTGATCCGAGATAGCTTGCATCACCACTACACTCAAACAAGACAGCTATCCTATCAGTCGATATGT
>NZ_JALNUM010000105.1:0-20796 GCF_026540795.1 Methylobacterium sp. GC_Met_2 | reverse complement strand
CTAGGGCCTGTCGTCGCCTGAACGGACTGGCGGGGCTTGCGTTTCCTCTCTTCAAGGCAGGAGGGATGATGCTGAGCGACGCGCAATGGTCTGAGCTGGAGCCGCTGGTCGAGGCGTGCCGTCCGAAGGCCAAGACGCCACCGCAGGACCTGCAACGCACGCTCTCGGCCATTCTCTGGCGGCATCAGAACGGGGCGAAATGGCGGGCTATTCCGGAGGATCTGGGTCCTTGGTGGCGAGCCGCACAGATCTTCATCCGCTGGTCCCGTGCTGGCGTCTGGGAACGGCTCCTCAGCCTCGTGCAGGAGCGCGGGGTTCAGCTCGGGATGGTGTTCCTCGATGGCACGACCATACGCGCGCACCAGAAGGCGGCCGGGGCCGCCAAAAGGGGGGATCTGGGGCCGAGCGAGACACTCGTGAGGCTCTTGGCCGATCGCGTGGCGGCTATGGCACCAAGGCTTGCGTGATTGCCGACGGGCGGGGCCGCGCCATCGCCTTCCGGCTGGCACCGGGGCAGGCGCACGAGCTGCCCCATGCGGTTCCATTGCTCGACCAACTGCCAAGCGTGCCCAAGTGGGTGGTCGGAGACCGCGGCTACACCAGTCACGCCTTCCGCGAGCACATCTGGGACATGGGTGCGCGCCCCGCGATCCCGCCTCAGCGCCATGAGACCCCCGTCGCCTGCCCGGACTGGATCTACAACAACCGCAATCAGGTCGAGCGCCTCTGGGCGAGGCTTAAGGAATGGCGTGCCATCGCAACCCGCTACGAGAAAACCGCCACCAGCTTCATGGGCGTTCTGTCCCTCGCCGCAGCCCTCGACTGGCTCAAGCGATGACACGCCCTAAATTACCTTCAGCGCAGCACCAACGCTTTAGATAGAACTCTGGAATGTAGTGATGGCGGGATGAAACCTGTGTCTGGGGCATGTGTCTGCATTTCAATCAGCACTCCTCCCATAGTAACTAATTATGCCTTGGCTCTGGTGGTGTTTCTGGCGTTGCACTACCTCGCCCACGAAGCCGTATTCGATACGGTGATCGGGCTCGTCAGTTGGCTGGTGATCTGAAGCTTACGGGAACGATTGGCGCTCACCTGGATCGAGTTTTCCCCACGGATCCGCACCCGGGACACAAGCCAAATCCGTGCGCCATCGCCCTAGGGTTGCAATAGGTTAACGAATGGTTAAGCTCGTTACTTAAGTACCAACAGTGGGGCGGCACATGAAACACTGGATTTCGCAGCGCGAGCCCAACCCGGCGGTGCAATCTCTTCCCAGCCTTTCAGCCCTTAAGATCGCCGAGGATGAGGCTCATCAAGAACGGATGCGGCGGCTCCACAATGCCCGCGCGAGCCAACGTGCGGCACGCCATCACCGGATCAACGGGGCGGCCCTGTGACCATCCTCGACCCGGTCACCGGCAAGCTCGTGACGATCAAAATCCCCAAGCCACGCCCCCAGCGTCTGCGTTAGTCGCGAGTGCGAGCGCTTCGGTTCGGCAATCGATGCCACAGCGAACACCCGGGGATGCCGCCTCGTGGGGCCTTCGGAAAGTGTTCTGAGCCGGGCCTTCGTTAAGACCTCGTGTCTAATATGGCACCCTGATTAGGGTGTCGCTGCTTGGCCATGCCCGATCACGAGCGGTCGCAAAGCGGTATGGGCGAGCTGGTCAAGACAAGGAACCTGGCTGACCGCCTCGATGCTTGGTCGGCATGGACGACTTGGACGGTGCTCGCGGCTGGTGGCCTGGCGTTGATCAGCGCTGACCACTTCTTCCCGGCCGTGGGTATGGGGCCGCTGTTCATCCCATTGATCGCGCTCGCCGGATGGCGGCTCGGCCTGCGCGCGAGCTGCTTCGTCACCGTCCTGGCGTGCCTGCTGAATATCTTTCCTCATCACGTCCACGAGGTCGGTCTCAACCCGAACGTGGCCGTCGCTCGGGGGATCATCCGTTTCAGCGCGTATGGCTTCACCGTCGTGGTCATTCACGCGTTGCGGCGCGCTTACGACCGCGAGCGCGTCCGTGCCACGCACGATGCGCTGACGAACGCCCTGAACCGGGCGGCGTTCGAGCGGGAGCTGGAAACCTTGCTCGACGGTCGTGAACCCGGCAATCGGGCGGTTGCGCTGGCGATGATCGACGTGGACGACTTCAAGCGCATCAACGACGCGCATGGTCACGGCGCCGGCGACCATGTGCTGCGCGAACTGACAGCGGCCGCGTCGCGCGCTCTCCACGGGCGGGGGCGCCTCTACCGGCTCGGCGGGGACGAGTTTGCCGCGCTGATGCCGATCGCATCCACTGCGGCGGGCCGGCCGACGATCGAGCGCTTCCACCAAGATCTGTCGGCCGCACTCGGACGATCGCGGTATCCGACGACGGTCAGCATGGGCGGTCTGATCTTTCAGCCCAGTCCATCGTTGGATCGGGCCGCGCTGATGCATGAAGCCGATGGCCACATGTACGTGGGCAAGGCGGCGGGCAAAGGCCAAGTCCGCATTGCGGCGCTCCGGTCGATAGCTATCGCCAACGCCGATCCAAAGCCGACGGGTGCGGAGCTGCTTCCGGCCGTGTGAACCGCGGTGGCATTCACGGGATCCGCGCGATCGCTCAACCGGCATTGATTTTCATGACCAGCTTCAAAACGGCTGGAAGGTATGCCGATCACGACGTAAAGTGCCTATTAACCAAGTAATCGCGCCTATTGCGTTAACCAATTCGTAAGACAGGTTAATTGATTGTTGACGCGAAGCTCGGCCGTGTGAGCAAATACGTACGCGGGGTGTTCCCCGTCTGCGTAGCGTCAGGGTTCAAGCATGCGTCGGCTTCTAGTGCGGTGGCGCTCGATCGGCCCATCCCTCGCACTGGCCCCCATCGCCACCTTGACCGGCATGGCGCCGGCCAGCGCACACGTGAAATGGTTCTGCGCCTACGACATTGCCGGCCAGCCACGTGGACTCGAACAGGTTCTATGCCCCGATTTCGAATGGCTCACCGGGCTGGCGCTGGTCTGCCTGATGATGGGGTGTCTTGCGGAAGGTACTCAGCTCGGGACGGCGCTCATGAACGCGCTCGATCGCGTGACCGCCCGGATCCGGACCGACACCGAGCTGCTGGTCCGCTGCACGCTCGGCTTCTTCCTCGTGTCGCTTTGGACTTTGGGCGGCATCATCCTCACGCCGGAGCTAAAGACCGATGCGAGCTGGATCCCCTGGCTGCAGCTCGCCATGGCCGTGTGCCTCATCTGGCGCCGAACCATGCCACTCACCGGCCTCGGCATCGTCTTCCTGTTCAGCTTCGCCACCATGCAGTACGGCGTCTTCCACCTCGCCGATTATCCCGTGTTCCTCGGCGTGGCCGCCTACCTGGTTCTGAACGGCCTCGGCATCAGCCTGTTCGGCATCCGGTCGCTGGACCTCGTGCGCTACACGGCTGCCATCACGCTGATGTGGGCGAGCGTCGAGAAGTGGGCGTACCCGCAGTGGACCGATCCGCTGCTCGCCGCCAAGCCCGCGATGACGATGGGTGCCACGCCTGAGCTGTTCATGCAGTCGGCTGGCGTGATCGAATTCACCTTAGCCTTCGCGCTGATCTGGACGCCGCTAGTGCGGCGCATGGCGGCGATCATCCTGGCGGCGATCTTCGTCTCGGCGGTCTTCGAATTCGGCAAGGTAGACGCGATCGGCCATTCCGGCATCATCGTGGTGCTGCTCGGCATCGCCGCCGACGACACTCGGGCGACCGTGCGGATCCGCGATGTCGCATGGGCACCAGTGTACTACGCCGGTGCGCTCGCGGTCTTCCTAGCGCTGTACTACCTCGGCCACGAAGCTCTGTATGATACGGGTCTGCGGTTTCCCGAACTGGCCAAGCTGGCAGTGATTTAAGCGCGGCTCCATGAAGCGGTGCCCGGGCCGCGTCGCCAGAACGCTCTGATATCCTCACCGCGGTTCAGCCGATCGTCGGTTATGTCGCCGAAGCCCGGGCGAGGTCCGAGACTGACTTTTCACTCAAGTGATAGTACCGCCACCGTCCACACGGATGTCCGACCCCGTCGCGAACGGGGTGGTGGCGAGGAACAGCACGGCGTTGGCAACGTCCTCGGGTTGGCGCACGCGCCGTGCCGGCAGCTTCTCGGCTGCGCCGGCATACATGGCCATCCGATCCTTCTCCGGCATGCGAGACCAGAACGGCGTCTCGATCAAGCCGGGCGAAACGGTGTTGACCCGGGTGGGTGCCAATTCGAGCGCCAGCCCGCGCGCCAAGCTTTCCAGCGCCGCATTGATCGCGCCTTGGAGTGGGGCGGCGGCCTGGGGTCGCTCGCTCATGAAGCCCGTGATGAACGTCAGCGTGCCGCCCTGCCTGATCCGCATGGACCGGGCGATCCGGTACGCACCCCAAAACTTGCTCTCCATGGCCGCCTTTCTCCCGTTCCTCGGATCGGCATGCGGGTCGTCAGTTTGCCCGCGCTCGGCCTCTTCGCGCCACGCATAGCGTTCTGCCTGCACTGCCTTCGATCTGGGCACGTAGAACCCTTGCGCTGCTGCCAAACATCGTTGATCGGGTCACGCGGTGCGAGACCCTGAGACACCTCCGAATGACCCGACTGGCTGACCTCCAAAGCGATCCCGCATTCCGGCAGGCGGTGCTGGCCGTGCGGGGTGCCTCCAGCACTCTAAGCGGCCGAGAAGTGACCGAGGCGGAGGCTCAGTTTCTCGTTGGTATCGCGTTGGCGACTTTCGCGAATGCCGGCGGCTTGGACGAGCCGAGCCTCGGCCATCTCGCGCGGTTCTCAGGTAAGCTGGGTCCGAACGAGACCGTCGACAGCTTGACGAAGCACTGAGGGATCGCCCCTTCCGATATGGGCAGGGGGCTGCTCTGACTGCCTATCCCATTAGGATTGTTGCAATCACCCGCCGAGCGCGCTCCAGGTCGAGTTCCGCTTCAGCCGCAGCAGCCTCGGCTTGGGCCAACATGTGAACGGCTCGAAGCAGGGGCGAACCCTTCGTCATCGCGGCCAGTGCCTCAACAGCGACCTGATCGACCTCCACGAGGTTCGAGGTGTCGCCAAGCAGCAGCCCAAGGCGGTGCTCGCAATGACGCCCTTCCGTACCGTCCGAGCAAGTGCAGGTGAACCGGATGCCGCGACCAGTGCTCGTGGCCTCCATGCGATGGATCTCGCTACTGCCTGGAGCGCGCACAGAGAACAACAGGGCCGGCATGCCACCTCACATGAGCAAGGCCATGGGCCGGCGCTTCGCGGTGTCCAGTTCCCCCGCACACGCCGACCCTCACGCAACCGCCCGGCCAAGGCTTCACGGGCGAGCCCCGGGGAACTGGCCCAGTTGCGCCTGTCGTCGCGTACTTGCCCGCCACGGGCCCTATGGTGTCGCGAACACCTTGGGCGCGGTGGCGGGAAGAAGCGGGGCTCTAGCAGGCCTCAGCTAACCTGTCGCGTTTCTATGACGCGAGGCACCTCAGATTGTCGCGCTTCACAGCCTGACTCCGCTCCGCCTTCAGCTCGCGCTCGGCCATGAGCCAGAATTGCAGATCGTAGCCGACAGGCCGGTGATGCCGGTCCCAGATGTCGTGGGCCCGCGCGCGGATCTCATCGTCCGCGATTACGGGTTCGGCAGCGCGATCGACGGAGCGATCCTCGCTCACCTGCTGACCCCACCTGACCCGCCGAGTGCTGAGAGCATCACCCCGTCACTTCCGATCTCGGACCCGGTATAGCCCAGCAGCTCGGCGAGCTGGGTCCGGGCGCGCCAGACGCGGCTCTTCACGGTACCGACCTGGCACTGCATGAAGGAAGCGGTCTCCTCGTAGGTGAGGTTCTCGATCGCCACGAGGACCAACGCCTCCCGCATCACTGGGGCGAGCCGGTCGAGGGCGGCACGGACGTCTTGGAGGTCAAGGCGCCCGGCTTGATCCGGTGCGACGGCGAGCTGAGCGGTGTGGCTACCATCCTCATCCTGCACCTCACGGCGTTTACGCTGGCTGGTGTAGAAGGCATTGCGCAGGATCGTGAAGGTCCAAGCTTCGAAGTTCGTACCCTGCTCAAAGCGCGTTCGGGCGCGCCAAGCTCGCAGGAGGGCGTCCTGTACGAGATCGTCAGCGGCCGTTGGGTCTCGGGCGAGCGAGACCGCGAAGCGCCGTAGAGCCGGGACTACGGCGACGAGGAGCCTTTTGAACTCGGTATCGCTGCGAGCACTCGCTTCGCCAAGAGCTGCATCGAGCTTGGCCAGCAGTTCGACAAAGCGGCCTGTAGCCCTTAGCTCGGCATCGTCTTGGGTGTAGGCAGCCGCCAGTAGGCTTCCGAGGTGTCTCTGGATCTCGTCCGAAAGAACGGGCTTGGATTGGTCCAGCGCTGCGCCGGCACGATCCGGAAGCTCCTCAGTCTCGTCCGCGCTCATCGTGAAAGGCAGCTCGAAGCGCGCGTCATCATCCCCGTTCCATTCGTTCGATAGATCGGCCGCTCACATACCCTCACAGCATAGCTCGGCCAGTGCGACCAACCGCGCGAATTCTCATCCTGCCTGATCGGTCGAGGTCGCCCGCCGCCTCTCGGCAGCCCTTCTTCGGTTCCGCATCCACAATCTGCTTCTGTGGATCTCCCCTATCCGTGGGGTGAGTCCTTTTGCACCCTATGCTGCCCAGCAGCGCCGGAGCTGCGGAACGCCCTCTTCGCCTGAGCCACTGCAGCCATTCCCGGCTGATGATGCGCACCACGTTCGGGTCGGACTTCCGACCCTGGTGACGCCGCTCCTGGATGGTCAGCAGGCCGTCGCCCTCGGCCAGACGGATCGCGGCTTGAGCGAGTCGCCGGCACACACCCGCCCGGGCGGCGATGGCGTCGATGCACAGCCCGCACGCGCCGTTGCGGGCGACCTCGTCCCCGACGATCCGTAGGACCGCGAGCTGCCCGGTCGTGAACCTGCTGGCGAGGGCTGGCGGCACCGGGCCGGAGCAGGCCAGCCGGCGGCGACGCTCGATCGCCACGGATCGCTCAGGAGCCCGCTGGAGGCGCTTCGGCGGGAACAGCGTCACACGGCCGAGCGGAATGCCGACGGGCGCCACGGCCTCGCGGATCGCGCTCCTGCGGGTGTGCAGCGCCTCGGCGAGACCTTGCGCCTCAGAGTCGGTGACAGTCTCGCTGGCGTGGGCCTGCCAGATGGTGCGCGACAGGTCGTCGAGCTGCGCGAGTGTCCGCGCGCCCTCGATCGCCGACCGCATGGTGGCGTGAAACATCAAACCCGGTCCCTCACGGGCCGCGGCTAGGGTCCAGGCAAAGCCTTCCCGTTGACGGAAACAGGTTCCGTCTTGACTCCCGAGGGGGAGCTATGGCTTGTGGGGAGCAGTGATGCGGGCCCCACAAGGCCTCTGGGTTTTCAGCAGCCTCTTCCTTGCCGGGAAGGGGCTGTTGGCTTTTCAGGGTCTATCTCGCGGCGATGGTCTCCTGAATGGCGGCCGCGACTCGCTAGAGCGGGTGCGACCGTGACCGCCCATGTCGGCCGGGCGGCACGGTTAAGTCAACGTCAGGGGATAATCAGCGCGCCTATGACTGCCGGACCACCGACTGTCGCCGACCTGCGCAAGGTGGGCATCATCGCCAGCCACGAGGTTGTCGCGGCGATCGACGCCTACATGCGGGATCCGGGGATCAGACCCTATCGCTTTGCCAGTGGACACAGCCTCGACGTCGCCGCGCTCGTGAATGCCTCGCCAGCCTTCGCGATGGTTGGACAGTCCGGACGCCGCGAGACCACGTTCAGGACAGTGCTGGCGGCGGCCATTATGTCCGCGCATCCGACCCCGCCGTGATCCTCGCCCGCACGGCCCCGGCCCGATCTGCTCATGGGGCGGGGGAGCGCTGCGCCTTCTGGCGCTGGAGCCAGCGATCGGTACACTGATGGGCGATGCACAAACTCGCACCCACCAGCCTCTCTCGCCTGCAAGCCCTCTCGACGCTGGGACCGCGCTTTTACCAAGTCTCCGTCTACATGCGACGGCTGGAGACCCTCGGGCTGGTTGCAGCCACTGGCCGATCGGATCCGGCGGCCGACAGCGTCGAGTACAAGATCACCGACACGGGCCGTGCCGAGCTTGAAGAGCGGTACGGATCATCCCCGCCAGCGCTCAAAGACGATTGAGGCTCAACCTCGTCGCTGTGTGCTCATGGGGCGGGGGAGCGTCCGATCTCACGAGTGATGAGCCGAGCCGTTACGCAACGCAGGGACAGAATGCACGCAGTCAGTTATCGAGCCATTAGCAAGCTGGCCCTGGAGACGTCCCGGGTCGCGATCGTTTCTAGTAGGCACGCTCCGGAAGGCGAGCACCAAGGAAAGCAGAGGATGAGCGAGGAGGACTGCGAGTTCGAGCACTCTCCGCTATCCGGACCCGTCACACGAGATGGCGAAACGGTCGAGGTCGAGATCTATCGCCTCCCAGGTATGCCGGAGTGTTGGCGCATGGAGGTGGTCCATCCCTCCGGCTGCATCCGATGGGACAACACGTTCGCAACTGACGCGGACGCTCGCGCTGCTTTCGACGCGATGATCGACGCTGTCGGTATAGCTTCCTTCGTCGGCAATCGGCCCAGGGCGTGTAACTGATCGCGGGGTCGCGACACGAAAGAGCCCGCCGCGGCGAACCGGGCGGGCGAGGTAAGGGAGGCGCCCCGAATGGCTTCCGGACGTCTAAGGCATTCCTCACGGCGGATGGTTAATGAAACGCTAGCGCGCCGCGGTACGGTTGCGGTTCGATGAGCCCCGCGCCATCGCTGGCACATGATCCGATCCGAGCTCGTCGCCCGCATCGCTGCTCAGAACCCGCACCTGTACGCACGAGAGGTTGAGGCGGTGGTCGAAGCCATCCTCGACCGGATGACCGAGGCACTGGCGGACGGCGGTCGCGTCGAGCTGCGGGATTTCGGCGCGTTCTCAGTCCGGGACCATGAGGCGCGGACCGGCCGCAACCCGCGCTCGGGTCAGAGCGTCACCGTGGCTGCCAAGCGGAACGTGCATTTCAAGCCAAGCAAGGCCATGCGGGCGCGTCTGAACCTGAGACCGAAGGACCTAGTGCGTGAGGTGGAGCGACTACTGCCGGCTTCATAATATTGCCTGCGGTATCTACTTCTTCGCCCGAAACACGACCGGAATGGAGAAAGTCAGCCCCTCGTCGGCAACCAGTGGCGGCGGCGGCGGTACCGGATCAGAGCGCTTCATCATGGCCAACGCTGCATCATCTAGTGCGATGTCACCCGAGCCCTTGACCACACTTGCCGATACTACCCGCCCGAGACGGTCTAGCATGAACGTCACCGTCACTTGGCCGGTCGGACGCCCCACTCCGCCAGGGTAGCGCTTGTGCCTTTCGAGATGGGCCAGAAGCTGCTTCTGCCACGTGGTGCGGATGCGCCGCGCGCTCTCGCCGGTCCCCAAGACTGGAGCGGTCGAGTGTGGCGCCTCTTTCATCGTCTCCGAAGTCGGCGCAGCGGCAGCCTCGGATGCGACTGACTCCATCGATGGGCTGGTCTCGACCGCCTTGACCTTGGTCTCGTCCTCTTGCGGTTTGCGCGTCGCATCAGGCGAGACGATCCGGTCCGGATCCTCCGTCTCGGTCGGCACGGCCTTGGGCAGTTCGGTCGGGTCGTCGACGGCCTTCTGCTGCACCACGGCCGGCGCAGCGGTGGCGTCGTCCGCTTCCGGACCGGCGGGGAGGTCGGTAGGCTCGTGCCGTACCGCCATCATCTCAAGACCGATCTCCAGTGCGTTCGCGCCGAGGTCGTCCGGCTCGTCGGGCGGTGTGTAGGTCACGGCCAGCACGATCCCGCTCGCGTGGAGGCCAAGCACGAAGGCACCAGCTGCGAGCCAAAGCGGCCAGCGGCGCCCGGCAAGCCCGTATTCGAGGCGCGCCTCGCCTGTCACGGTTTTAGCGGTGGCAAGGCCTGCGTCCCGCCCCTCACCTCTCCCGCCGACCCGCCGGGCAAACCCTCCAGAGCGACGAGAGCGACCTTGAGATAGCCACCTGTGCGCAGGATCTCCAGGACATCCATCAGCTCGCCGTAAGGCACCGCGCGGTCGGCGCGCAGAAAGATGCGACGCTCCTTGTTGGGATCGCCCTGCGCGTCGAGGACCTTGGCGAGATCGATCCGCTTGACCTGTGCCTCACCGACCGCAACCGCCAGATCCGCCCTGATCGTGACATAGGTCGGCTTGTCGGGCTTCTTCTGCGGAACGGCGCTGGAAGAAGGCAGGTCGATCGGCAGGTCGACTGTCGAAAGCGGGGCGGCGATCATGAAGATGATCAGCAGAACGAGCATCACGTCGATGAACGGCGTGACGTTGATCTCGTGCGCCTCACCGAACTCGTCGCCGTCATCCTCGTCGCCGCCCAGTGCGATGGCCATGACCGTCTCCGCTCACTCAGCGGCGCGGGCGAGCGGCGCATGACGCCCGGCCGCTACGCCGTGGTCCAGGTCGCGTGACAGCAGCCGTATCGTGGCTCCCGAGGCGCGCTGCACGAGGTCGCCGTAGCCGCGGGTCGCCCGGGCGAAGTGGTTGTAGATGATCACCGCCGGGATCGCCGCGGCGAGCCCGATGGCGGTAGCAAGCAGGGCTTCGGCGATGCCTGGAGCCACCACTGCGAGGTTGGTGGTCTGCGCCTTCGAGATGCCGATGAAGCTGTTCATGATGCCCCAGACGGTGCCGAACAGCCCGACGAACGGTGAGATCGCGCCGATCGTGGCGAGTGCCCCCATGCCGCGTCGGGCTGTACGTCCCTCTGCCTTAACGATCTCCAAGCAGCGCGAGACGGCCCGTTCCCTGATGCCGTCCGCCGGGCCGGGCGAGATCCGTATCTCGTCGCAGACCGCCGCGACGAGCCGGTCGAGCACCGTGCGGCCGCCGAGTGCCTCCCCGGCCTCGGCCAGCGAGCCTGCGCCGGCAACGCGACCGAGGGCGCGGGTGAGCGCACGGCGGGCGAGCCCCAGCTCGATCGTCTTGGCTACCAAGATCGTCCAGGTAATCACCGAGGCCAGCGCCAGCCCAGCCATCACG
Organism: Methylobacterium sp. GC_Met_2; assembly: GCF_026540795.1. Lineage (NCBI taxonomy): Bacteria > Pseudomonadati > Pseudomonadota > Alphaproteobacteria > Hyphomicrobiales > Methylobacteriaceae > Methylobacterium > Methylobacterium sp. GC_Met_2. Next base: position 9,734 of record NZ_JALNUM010000105.1, on the reverse strand, counting down.
ATCTTCACCAGGATGTCGGCATTCAGGAACATCGACCACGGTGATAGCTCGTGACCGGCGGGCGCCGCTGTCCGGATGCCCGCCCGCTGAGGCAGGTCCGGCGCCGACTGGACCTCGGTTTGAGGGACCTGCTCAATGGGAAGGCCCCTCTCGGATGGGCGCGCGGGCTGTGGTGTCGCGGGAACGGCTGGCGCTGCCGCAGTTGGCGTTGGGGTACCCGGCGACTGCGCGAGAGCCGGCCCTGACAGAAGCCAAAACGCGGCCAGCAGGATGCGACCCACGGGGGCGACAATGGACGCTCGGCCTGTCGCCCTCCGACCCTCCGGCTCTTGGCATCGGATCATATCTCGGCCCAGGTCCGGATGAGGTTGTGGTAGATGCCGGTCAGCCTCACCACCTCGGCGTGATCGCGACCCAGTTCAGTCACAAGGCCCTGGATGGCGGTGTCCAGATCGTAGATCAGGCTACGACCCTGGGGGCTGCGAACCATGCTCTGGAGCCAAAAGAACGAGGCCACCCGCGTACCCCGGGTTACCGGCGTGACCATGTGCAGGCTGGAGGCCGGGTACAGGACAAGATCGCCGGCGGCCAGCTTCACCTCCTGCGAACCGTAGTAGTCCTCGGCCACGAGCTCGCCGCCGTCATAGGCGTCCGGCTCGGCCAGAAACAAGGTCACCGACAAATCGGTGCGGATACGCATCCCCGTCGCCGGATCGCCGCGCACGGCGTTGTCGACGTGGATGCCGAAGTGATGCCCCTCGCCGTAGCGGTTGAACAGCGGCGGGAAGATGTGAAGCGGGATTGCGGCCGAAACGAACAGCGGGTTGGCCAGCAGCGCCTTGACGATGCGACCTCCCAGATGACGAGCGACCTCGCCGTTTGGCGGGAGCTGTTCGTTGCGCTTGACCATCGCCGACTGGGAACCCGCCGTCGAGCGACCATCTTCCCATTCGGCCGCGTCCATAATGCGGCGGAAATCAGCGACCTCCGCCTTGCTCAAGACCTCCGGGATACAGATCAGCATCGATCAGAACTTCGTCTGCGCGATGAGGTACACTGCCCGGCCAGGAGCGATGAACGCAAACGGCGCGTCGCTGCGGTAGAACGCGTCGTAGTAGCGTCGATCGAAAAGGTTCTGACCGTAGAGCTTGACGTTCAGGTTCTCGTTGACCTTGTATTCAAGGAAAGCGTCGAGTCGCCAGTAAGACGGCAGGACGTTGGCGTTGGCCGCGAGAGTGCCGCCCGAGATGCGCGAGTTGTTGATCGCCTGGGCCCCGAATTCGAGCCACGGCGTGATCCTGTACTTCGACAGCATGCTGAACGAGCGATGTGCGATGTTGGCGAGCCGGTTGCCGATCACCGTGGGGTCGCCCGACTTCGTGACCTTAGTATCCATCGCCACGTAGCCGCCGAACACGCTCCACTCGTCGGTGATCTTGCCGGCGACCTCCAAGTCGACGCCCTCGACCCGGTAGGCCGCGTCGGCCGCAATGACCTGGGCGGTGCCGAGCGTCTCGCGGGCGTTCTCCTTGAGCGTGCGGAACACGGCAAACGTCGCAAGAAGGCGTCGGTCAAACAGCTCGGCCTTTACGCCGACCTCGTCGGCAGTGTTCTGCTCTGGCGCGAAAACTTGGTTGCCGGTGAAGGTTGCGCTGAGGCCGCCATAGGCCGAACCGGAGGCGTCGAGTTCGGCCCCGACTGGGTTCGACGAGGTTGCATGGGCGCCGTAGACGCTCAGCCAAGGCTGAGGCTTCAGCGTCAGACCGATGTTGTAGTTCAGGTTACCCGAATGCACGCGCGCCGAGCTCGTACCCTGTGTCGACGAGATGTTGTAGTCGTCATAGCGGACACCGCCGTTGAGCAGAACGAGGTCCTCATAGTTCATTGTTTCGATGAGGTATCCGGCCTTCGTATCTACTGGAATATAAGCCGGGTTACCAGTTAGATATGGTTTGGTACTGAAAGGTAGAAAGTTGGGTGGCGCCAGGATATTGACGCCGGCCAAGCTCCCAGTACCGCTGAAGATACCGGTGGTTCCGAGGTTCGAATTCTCAGAACGCAGCCCAGCGTAGGTATCACGGCTGACGGCCTCGCGGCTGAACTCGGTGCCGAGAACCGCGGTGTGCAGGATCGGGCCAGTCACAAACTTGAAGGTTGCATCCGTGGTGTCGGCCACGACGTCGACGGTCTGGTAACGGCTCTGAGGGTTGAGGCTCACCGTCGTGCCATAGAGATTGCCGTTGCGCGGTATGACCGGCCGTTCTGGCAGCGTGCCGACGTAGTCGAGGACCGAATGACCGGCGCGGAAGCGGTTCGTGATCTTAAAATCTTCGCTGGGCGCATATTCCGACACAAGCGTGCCGATGTCTTGTTGTACGCGATAGAAGTCACGGTTGACGAAACCATAGTAGGTATCGCGCGGAACGATGCTCTCGGTAAACGGGCGTCGCGCTTGTGCGTTAAATGGCACGCCGAAGTCCGGCAGGCTGTTCAGATCCGTGTGGAAGTAGTTGGCGTTGAACGTCCAGCCGTCGGCGGGCTTGAGCGTCACCGCGACGGCGGCACCGTTGCGGTCGTCGAACACATATTTGCGGCCCGCTACGTTGGCTTCCTGGTACAGGCCGTTCACACGGATCGCGAGGGCCGGACTCACGACTTGGTTGAGGTCCAGCGTGATGCGCCGGGTATTGTCGGTCCCGAGTTGCCCCTCCGACTTGTAGAAATCGCCGAACGTCGTCGCCTGCTTGGTCACGATGTTGACCGCGCCACCCGCAGTGCCGCGGCCCGCGAAGCTTGAGGCGGGGCCGCGCAGGATCTCGATCTGCTCGGTGAAGAAATTCTCGCGCACGCTGACGGAGGGATCGCGGATGCCATCGACGAACACGTCGTTGCGCGCATCGAAGCCGCGGATGAAGAAGCGGTCGCCGAAGGCATTGCCACCCTCGCCCGTACCGAGCGTGACACCCGCCGTCGTGCGCGCGATCTCGCGGAAGCTCGTCGCGTTCTTGTCGTCGATCACCTGGCGCGTCAGCACGGTGATCGATTTCGGTGTGTCAAGGATCGGCTGTGTGAAGCGTGGGGAGGCGACGTTGAGCGCTTGATAGGGGGAGTTTGGGTTGGCGTAGGGGTCCCTGCTCGGATCACCGACGCCTTGAGCCGGAGCACCGGTTCCTGTCGATGTGCCAACGCTTGGAGCCGGCGCTACGACCGGCGGGGCTGTCACGCGCCGCTGTGTTCGAACAGCCTGTCGGAGGGCGGTACGAGCCTTAACTTGTGCTTGGCTCGGCTTCGGCGCCGGTGGGCGAGGCCGGGCAATAGGTGCATCCACAGTCATCGGAGGCAGCGCTGTGGCAGGCCCCGACTGTGCTTCCGCGCTGCCAACTGTTCCAGCAGCCGCGCATGCCAAGCCCAACGCTCCCCTTGATGTAGAGAACGTCGGTTTGCGGCCACCCATCGGATGTTGGCGCAGTGATGTCGGAATGCATGACTGACGCAGCACAGTATTCTCGCCTCCAATCACCAGCGTTGGTAACGCTTGGCAATAGACAAGCGTGAAAGCTATCTGTAGATCCGAGTCAAGAAGCCAACATTAGAACTGTAATAAGAAGCCAGTTCCCAATAGGGCTATAAACGCTGTTTCGCAGACCCGCCAGTTTTGATCTATTACAAATAACAACTGAAAAATTATCGACAATCAAAAAAACGTTGCAGTATCAAAGAGTTATCTAACCTCCTCGAGATCTGCCGACCCGCGGGCGAGCAGGCGTGGGACGTTGTTACATGATAGCAACAATCAACAGCCTTGCGCGGTCAGTAGCACGCATAGCGGATTAATAACGCAGGTTTGTCGTAGACGAGATCCACCGAACCCTTCCGCCCACGCGATCCGCCGGGCATTCAATCCTCACTTGGCGGCTTCATGAGCGAGAACATTTCGTCGATCGCACCGAGTGCCCGCGCGCGTATGGCCGCGTCATCGTCAGATCCGGCTATGCGAATACCGCGCACCACCGCCTGGATTTCATCACGAAACTCCGTAAGAAAACCGACGGGATCACGTTTCTCTCCTGCCATGCGCGCGATGACACCGGTAAGCAGGATCTGCAAACCGAGCATGCGGCCGTTAAGTTCGTCCACGGCACCCCTCCTCAAGCCGACGTGCTCTTAGCGGAACCAGCTTCGCCGGTGCCAACGCAGGCCTCCAGTCGTCTTTCCTCTACGCCAATTCGAGCAAGTCGAGGAGCGCCACGCCGGCCGCCGAGATGACGTTGCCCCAGCCGCCCCAACGCAGTGGCTCAACGCGGATCACGGTCGCCTCGGCCGCCACTTCCGGCAGCACGGGCGCGGCAGCTTCCTCCTGTTCGCGGTCTTGATCGCCGCCCCGCATGTAGACGACCTGCGAGCCGGTGGCGTTCTTGGGCGCGGCCAGCGAGGGCTCGTCGGCCCCGCCGTCCTCGCGGTCCGTGTCGCCGTCGAGACTGTCCAGAACCGCGATGATCCGATCCGCCGCGTCGAGGGCGGTCTGTGCCGCTTCCTCCAGGCTGGCGCGTAGCGCGGGGCCGGCGAGAGGCGCCAGGACCTCGGGAGCATAGGCGACGGTCTGCTCGTCGGTGCCGTCATCGCCTGTGTGTGCGGCCTACATGGGCCACAAGGCTAGCATCTCAGCTGACAGCCGATCGGCTACGGCCGGCGGCGTCAGCGCAGTGCTGCTAGACAGTCCGGCGACCTCGCGCAGGACCACGCGGGCCAACCGCTTATCGTCTGAGAGCGCGTTTTCCTCTATGGGTGGGCTGCGGAAGTTGACCGACCGCTCGCAAGCGGGCGTTCCATCTTCGACCCATGTGAGCCGTAGGAACCGCCGTCGGCGCCTCCGGAAAGCGGTCATTCACCAACCGCTCAAGGACTTCAGCTTGAGTGGTGATCCGTCATTGGACCGTCGCTTAAAGCAGACATTTTCCTCACCCATTGTCGGCGTTCATCGCTCAATGGTGCGCCACCAACATCCAGACAGCCATGGCGACCATCATCAAGTTCTCGGTCAGCGAGATAAAGCCAAGCGGTACCTTGCTCGATCCGCCGACGCAGGCGCACTTGATCTCGCGCTTATCGACGTACACCGCCTTGAACACCGATGCCGCGCCTATCGTGCCGATGAACAAGGCTACGGGGATCGACAGCCAGTTCAGGGCGCCCCCCACCATCAGGACGCCAGCCCCGGCTTCGAGGTAGGGATAAGCGTAGGCGTAGCGCACCCAGCGCCGGCCCAGCAGGTCGTAGCCCAGGAACATCGAGGAGAAGGTTTCGACGTCCTGTAGCTTCAGCAGGGCGAGCACGCACATGCTGAAGGCGATGAACCACTCCCCCGCCCGGAGGGTCAAAGGCGTGTCGTAAACGGCGTCGCTCGCCGCCAGGGCCATCAGGGCGGTGATCGAGAACACCGCGACGACGGGCCTGTAACTCGTGGCGTTCGGGTCATTGGCGGCCTTGCCGAAATGGTGTTGTAGGTCGTCGAAGCCGCCGACGCGCTTGCCGTTGATGAAGGTTTGGGGGGTGCTCTTGACCCGGTGCTCGGCCTTGAAGCGATCCGTGTCCTCGCGCGTCGTCAGCCAGTGATCCTCGACCTCGAACCCTTGGCGTTCGAGGAGGTCCTTAGCCTTTAGACCATAGGGGCAGACGTGCTGGGGCATGACCATGCGGTAGAGATCAGCCTTACGGGCGGCCGTGGTTTGCATCGGAGCCTCCGTTCGTGATGCGCGACCGGACCGCCTACGTGCCTTCGGGTAGGGGCAGCGGGACGGAGCCGGTCGCTTGGAGTTGAAGACCTTCATGAACCTTCCCATTATGGTAAGGTCAATGGGATATAGACGCGATGAACATCGGACAGGCGAGCCGAGCCTCCGGGGTGTCGCCTAAGATGATCCGGCATTACGAGAGCATTGGTCTCGTACCCCCGGCGCAGAGGCGCGATAGCGGGTACCGCGACTACGGCACCGCCGACCTGCACCGGCTCGGTTTCATCCGGCACGCCCGGGACCTTGGGTTCTCGCTGGACCGCATCCGCGTGCTGCTCAGCCTCTGGGGCGACCCGGACCGCAGCAACGCCGATGTGAAGGCCATCGCGATCGCGCACGTCGAAGAGCTTGAACTACGGGCGCGCCAGCTCAACGAGATGGCCGATGCCCTGCGATCCCTTGCTGATGCCTGCGATGGGGATGGGCGTCCAAACTGCCCGATCATCGCCAGCCTGGAGACCGGCACGGCTGTTCCCGCTTGCCACGCGGGCACCCCAAAGGGAGCCACCGAACCACCGACACCGCGCAGGAAAGCCAGTTCCGATAGATGAGCTGGCCGGCTCTCGTGCTTCTCGGTCGATAATTGCTGGAGGTGCCACACCAGGGTGGCCAGAAGGGCGCCCGAGCCTTGTGCATTGGGTTGGAAGCGGCTGTCAGGATCGGTTCAGAAGAGGGCGGCATCAGACCTTGTAGCGCACGAATTGACGCCGAACCGGACCCACTGTTACGCGGGTAGCATCTAGACCTAGACACCCATCAAAGGCTGAGCTTGGGCCTCATCGCGTACCTGACGAGGGTCGTCCTTCTTACCGTCATGCTGACGGCCTGCGGCGTTGTTGCGTCCGCGCAGGCGCACGAGGGACACGGCGGACCCCATGCCGTCATGCATGACCATTCAACGCACGTCGGCACTGCTGCGGGCGGCGTTACGGTCGCGGCTACGATCAGGGCGAGTTCCACCCACCACGGCTGCCACGACGGGATGCCCGGTTGCCCGTCCTGCAACGTCGGAGCAGCGTGCTGCTCGCCAGCCTTAACCGGTGACGTGATCAGTGTCGTCGGCCCAAGCGATCGTAGTCGCCGGATTACCTTCGCAACGCCGCCGATCCTGTCTGGGCGAGAGCCCGAGCAGCCAGCCAAACCTCCGAGACCGTTCGGCGCCTGAGCCGCCGCCCTCGAGGGTCGTCGCGGCGCATCTCCGACCATTCCAGTTCTTCGCCCGCGATCCGCTGTCGAGCGGTCGATGGGGCGTATTCCATAGGACGTACCATGCGATATCTCGTTGCCGCAGCCACGCTGCTGGCCGCCACTACGGCTGCGTGGGCCCAGCACCAACACCATATGCACGACGCTGGGCCGAAGGCGGCCGCGGCGCAGACGTCGGCCACGCAGGAGTTCGTGGCCGCCCACCACAAAATGATGGCTGCGATGGATCAGCCGTACACGGGTGATCCAGACGCGGATTTCCGCATCCAAATGATCCCGCACCATCAGGGCGCCATCGACATGGCGCAGGTTGCGCTTCGCCGTGCCAAGGATCCGTGGACCCGTCAGCTCGCTGAAGCGATCATCGTCGAGCAGCAGCGCGAGATCTACGATATGCGCAGCTGGCTAGCCCGGCACGGCTACGTCGCACCTTCCGGTGGCGAGCCGGTCCATGTGATCGGTTGGAACTCCTACCGAACCCTGCCGGCGAATGACGGGTCTCTGCAGGAAACGCAGGGCCAGTCGTGGACCCCCGGATCGGGGCTGTCTCTGCAAGGACGGTAGTCGAAGATTGACACGGCGGGCTGGTACAGTCCCGCCGTGCGCGGATGCTGACCGTGAAGCCGTCCTCAACCGTCACGAACCAGCCGCGACACCGTCTGATTGGAGTTATGGGCTGGCACGGCAGCGACGTCTGCTTCAGGTCATTGCTGATCGAAAGCGGACCAACGGATACTCCACCCTTCTCGGCCCTCCGCAGCCGGTCTATGGACGGGGGCGGCAAGTCGGTAGGATCAATGGTGCTCAAGAAGATCATCGACGGCGCTTATCTCGTGCCGATGGGCAACGCCAACGCCGTGCTGCTCGATGCAGGTCCAGAACTGGTCCTGATCGATGCGGGGTTTCCGGGAAAAGCCAACAAGGTTTTCGATGCAGTCGCTAAGCTCGGGCGCAAACCGAGCGATATCAAGCACCTCGTCTTCACCCACGGCCATCCCGACCACATCGGCAGCGCGGTTCCGCTCATTCAGGCGACCGGCGCGCGGACATACATGCACGCCGCCGATGTGCCGATGGTTGAGAGCGGTGGGCCGTTCCGGCCTATGAAGCCCGCGCCCGGTCTGATCCGTAACTTCATGCTGCGCATCGTCTTCGACGAGAAAGAGCGCACGGTGCCGTTCCGCATCGACCAGCACATCGCTGGTGGTGAGACTTTGCCACTCGTTGGCGGTCTTCGGGTGATCCACGCCCCTGGCCATTGCGCCGGTCAGGTCGCGTTCCTGTGGCAAGAGACACGGCTTCTGATCGCGGGCGACGTGTTCATCAACATCCTCGGCGCGGGCGATCCGATCGGGTTTGAGGACGAGGCAGAGGGTCGGCGCAGCCAACGCAAGCTCGCTGCGCTCGCGCCACAGGCAGTTTGCTTCGGGCACGGCGGGTCGATCGTGAAGGACGCTGCGAGCCACCTTGAGCGAGCAGCAACACGTCGCTGAAACGAACGGATTGCCTCGTGTAGGTACCCCGCAATCCGCCCATTCCGGTCGTGATCATCGTCCGTCAAAAAGCCTGCAAGTGGACCTTCAGCGGGACTGCAAAGGACCGGAAGCGGACTCAATTGCACCACAGGCGATGTGATCGGATTGGGTTATCCCTGCACCGAGAAGCTCATGCCGATGGCGGTCTTCACCATCGTGCGGCGCAGGCCCGGCTTGGTCTCCTCGTCGGCCAAGAGCTTCTTGGCCTGCAGGTGCATCTCGATCGCCTTGGCCACGTCGACGGTGTGGCCAGACTTGAAGACGAACGGCGGCACGCCCTCGTCCTTCAGGTAAGCGGCCGTCGCAGCCTCAATCTCGTCGTCCGTCACCTCGGACTTGCGTCGCAGGTCGCCGACGCTGGGTATTTCTTTGGCCATGCTGGGGAGTAGCGCGGGGCCGGTGACGCGTTGATCGGATCACGGCAACCGCGCAACAAAAAGCCCGGCCTTTCGGCCGGGCGAGTTGGGTCCCTTTGCACGGGGACATCGAGATCAGGAAGCTTTGGGAACAACCGGTCTCGATCTGGGAAACTAGAAGTCGCGCTGGACGCGGAAGCGGACCTGCGAGACCGAGTCCTGCGTGGCGGTACGAACCGCGAAGGTGCCGTTGTTGATGCCGGCGATATTGGCGTAGGCGGTCGGGCTCTTGTCGAGATCGATCGCCCGGCCGTTCTTCAGGCCGATCTGGGTATAGAACGCCTCGACGCCGATATCGAGATCCTTGACCGGCGACCAGATGATGCTGCCACCCGCCACGAACTGGTAGGTGTCGCGCAGCGCCTGGCTCAGGTTGTAGAACCGGGTGCCGGGCGTACCGACCGCGTTCGAGCCGAACGGGTTGCTGCCGGCCAGACCGCTCACGAGGCTGTAGACCGCGCCCTGGGCGAGGCGGGCGCTGTTGGAGAAGCTCTGCTCGCCGTAGGAGCCGAAGAAGGCCGAGCGCCATTCCGGCGTCCAGTAGTGCAGGTACGACGCGACCGCCGTGAAGCTGGTCGAGGTCTGCAACTGGCCGGTGAAAGGGTTGATGGTCGCGTCCGAGAAATACTGGGCGAACTTCTGGCCCTGGATGGTCGTGGTGCTCTGGGTGTACGAGCCAGTGTAGGCGGAGTAGCCGGTGTAGAGCTGCGCGCCGTCGCCGTAGGCACCCTGCAGGTACAGGGCGTCGCCCGGGGCGATGAACGGCGTGTTGATCTTCAGGCCGC
>NZ_JALNUM010000104.1:0-20903 GCF_026540795.1 Methylobacterium sp. GC_Met_2 | reverse complement strand
AACTCCTCCCCACAAGGGGGAGGAGAGCGCGTTCCGGGTGCGGAACGCGGCACGCGAGACGAGGAACCGACATGAACGCGCTCAAGGCCCTGCACGACGAACAGGATCAAGCGGTCTGGCTCGATTTCGTGGCCCGGGGCTTCATCGAGAAGGGTGAACTCAAGCAGCTCGTGGAGCGGGACGGCCTGCGCGGCGTCACCTCCAACCCGTCGATCTTCGAGAAGGCGATCGGCCACTCGGACGAGTACGATGCGAGCATCAAGGCCGTGCAGGAGACCGGCGACAGCCGGGTCATCGACCTTTACGAGGGCTTGGCCATCGCGGACATCCAGGCCGCCGCCGACGTGCTGCGCCCAGTCTACGAGGCGAGCGACGGCGCCGACGGCTACGTCAGCCTGGAGGTCTCGCCCTACCTCGCCCTCGACACCGAGGAGACGCTGACCGAGGCACGGCGCCTGCATAAGGCAGTGTCGCGCGACAACCTGATGGTGAAGGTTCCGGCCACGCCCGAGGGCATCCCGGCGATCCGTCAGCTCACCGCCGAGGGGATTTCGATCAACGTCACCCTGCTGTTCTCGCAGGAGGCCTACGAGGCGGTGGCTCGTGCGTTCGTCGACGGTCTCGACGCGCGCGCTAAGGCCGGGCACGACGTCTCGCGGATCGCCAGCGTGGCAAGCTTCTTCATCAGCCGCATCGACGTGCTGGTCGACAAGCTGCTGGACGAGAAGATCGCCCAGGCTAACGACCCGGACGAGAAGATCGCCCTGGAACAGCTCAAGGGGAAGGTGGCGATCGCTAACGCCAAGCTCGCCTATCAGCGCTACCGGTCGATCTTCGCAGAGCCGAAGTGGACAGGGCTGGCCGAGAAGGGCGCCAAGGCGCAGCGGTTGCTCTGGGCCTCCACCGGCGTGAAGAACAAGGCCTATTCCGACGTGCTCTACGTCGAAGAGCTGATCGGCCCGAACACCGTCAACACCATGCCGCCGGCCACCATGGACGCGTTTCGCGACCACGGCGTGGTGCGCGCGACGATCGAGGAGGACGTGCCGGGCGCCGAGGCCGTGATGGCCCGCCTCGCCCGCACCGGCATCGACATCGAAAAGATCGCCGAGCAGCTGGTGCGAGAGGGCGTCCAGCTCTTCATCGACGCTGCCGACAATCTGCTCGGGGCTGTCGCCGGCAAGCGCGCGGCGCTGCTGGGCCACCGCCTCGACGGCCAGAGCCTCGCACTCGAGGAGACGTTGGCGAACGAAGCGAAGAAGACCGTCGAATCCTGGCGCGCCAGCGGCGCGATCCGCCGGCTCTGGGCGGGTGACGCCACGGTCTGGTCCGGCCAAGACGAGGCGGGCTGGCTCGGCTGGCTGCACATCGTCGAGGAGGAGCTTGAGAAGGCCGCCGACTACGCAGCGTTCTCAGATTGGGTGAAGAGCCAGGGCTTCACCGATGCGGTGGTGCTGGGCATGGGCGGATCGAGCCTCGGCCCGGAGGTTCTGAGTCTGACCTACGGCCAGCGTGAGGGTTTCCCGAAGCTTCAGATCCTCGATTCGACTCACCCGGATCAGGTGCGCGCCTTGGAGGCGAGCATCGATCTCGGCAAGACGCTGTTCATCGTCGCTTCGAAGTCCGGCTCGACGCTGGAGCCCAACGTGTTTCGCGACTACTTCCTGAGCCGCGCGAAGGACGTGCTCGGCGAGACGGCCGGCGAGCACTTCGTGGCGGTCACGGATCCGGGCTCCGACATGGAGCGCGCCGCCAAGGCGGATGGGTTCAGAAAAATCTTCTACGGGGTGAAGCAGATCGGCGGGCGCTACTCGGTGCTCTCGGCCTTCGGGCTGGTGCCGGCCGCCGCCATGGGCCTCGACGTGAAGGCGATGCTGGAGACTGCCCGCGTCATGGTCCGCTCCTGTGGGCCGGTGGTCCCCCCGGCCGTGAACCCCGGCGTTCTGCTCGGCACCGCCCTGGGTGCGGCGGCGCTCGCGGGGCGGGACAAGGTGACGGTCATCGCGTCGCCTGCGATCGACAGCTTCGGCGCCTGGGCCGAGCAGCTCATCGCGGAATCGACCGGCAAGCAGGGCAAGGGCTTGGTGCCGGTGGACGGGGAGCCCGTCGGTGTCCCGGCCGTCTACGGCCACGACCGGTTCTTCCTCTACCTGCGCCTCGACGGCGGGGCCGCGGTGGCACAGGATGACGCCCTGCGCGCCCTGGAGCGCGACGGGCACCCGATCGCCCGGATCACCCTCGGTTCCATCGAGCAGCTGCCGCAGGAATTCTACCGCCTGGAGATGGCGACCGCGGTGGCGGGCGGAGTGCTTGGCATCAACCCGTTCGATCAGCCGGATGTCGAGGCAAGCAAGGTCGAGACGAAGAAGCTGTTCGCCGAGGCCGAGGCCAGCGGGTCCCTGCCCTCCGAGACGCCGCTGTTCGCGGACGATACGATCGCCCTCTACGCCGATCCGAAGAACGCCGAGGGGCTGAAGCAGGCCTCGCACGGGCTGGACGTAGCGCTTAAGGCGCAGGTCGCCCGGCTGAAGGACGGGGATTACCTCGCCCTCCTCGCCTACGTGCCGCGCGACGAACGGACCGCCGGCATCCTGCAGGAAGCGCGGATCGCCATCCGGGATGGCCGGAAGGTCGCGACCTGCCTGGAATTTGGGCCGCGGTTCCTCCACTCCACCGGCCAAGCCTACAAGGGCGGCCCGGATACCGGCGTGTTCCTGCAGATCACCGCCGATCCGTCGCAGGACCTGCCGATCCCCGGCCGAAAGCTCGGCTTCACCACCGTAGTTGCCGCGCAGGCACGGGGCGATTTCGCGGTGTTGGCCGAGCGCGGCCGGCGGGCGCTGCGGGTCCACATCAAGGGCGATCTTGAGACCGGCCTGAAGCGTATCACGGCGGCGTTGAAGGCTGCGGTGGCTTAGGCACCCTTCTCTCCTCCCCTTGCGGGGGGAGCCGGAGGTGGGGGTGGCGCAGAATAAAACGCGCCGCTCGATTCTGAACCACCCCTGACCCCTCCCCGCTAGGGGGAGAAAAAATCCGGAGGAGAGCAGCGATGCAACTCGGCATGATCGGCCTCGGCCGGATGGGCGGCAACATCGTCCGGCGCCTGCTGCGCGACGGGCACAAGGCGGTGGTGTTCGATCAGAACCCGGAGGCCGTCGCGGCCTTGGTTGAGGCCGGCGCCGTCGGCGCGTCGAGCCTGGAGGATCTGGTCGCCAAGCTCGAAGCGCCGCGCGCGGTTTGGGTGATGCTGCCGGCGGGTGCGATCACCGAGCAGGCCGTCCAGACCCTCGCGGACCTCATGCATTCGGGCGATTGCATCATCGATGGCGGCAACTCCTTCTACGGCGATGATGTCCGCCGCGGCCTCGCGCTGAAGGCGAAGGGACTGCATTACGTCGATGTCGGCACGTCGGGCGGTGTCTGGGGCCTCGATCGCGGCTACTGCATGATGATCGGCGGCGACAAAGAGACCGTCGACCGGCTCGATCCGATATTCAAGACGCTCGCCCCCGGCATCGGCGAGATCCCGAAGACCCCGAACCGCGAGGGCCGCGATCCCCGCGCCGAGCAGGGCTACATCCATGCCGGGCCGACCGGTGCCGGCCACTTCGTGAAGATGGTCCATAATGGCATCGAGTACGGGCTGATGCAGGCCTATGCCGAGGGGTTCGACATCCTCCGCCATGCCAATTCGGAGGGTCTGCCTGAGGAGCGCCGCTTCGACCTGGATTTGGGCGACATCGCCGAGGTCTGGCGGCGCGGCAGCGTCGTCTCCTCCTGGCTCCTCGACCTGACCGCCCAGGCTCTCGCCGGCGACGAGCAGCTCTCCGACTTCTCCGGCCATGTCGACGATTCCGGCGAGGGCCGCTGGACCATCAACGCTGCCATTGAGGAAGGCGTGCCGGCGACCGTGCTGTCCGCCGCCTTGTACCGCCGCTTCCGCTCCCGCGAGCACGAGAGCTACGCCGACAAGCTGCTCTCGGCGATGCGCAAGGGCTTTGGCGGACACCAGGAGCCGAAGAAGTAGGGGCGCCCGATGAGCCTTCCTGCCGTCACCCATGTCCTGACGGATCCGCAGGCCATCGCCCGCGAGGCGGCCGAGCGGCTGATCGTGGCCTGCGGCGAGAACCAGTCTGAGCGCATCGCGATCTGCCTCTCCGGCGGATCGACGCCGAAGGTGCTCTATGGCCTCCTGGCCGGACCGGACTACGCCAGTAGGGTGCCGTGGGAGCGGATCCACTGGTTCTTCGGCGACGACCGGGTCGTCCCTTGGGACGACGCGCGCAGCAACGTCGGCATGGTCCGGGAGGCGTTCGGCCACGGCGCCGCGATCCCCCCGACGCATCTGCACTTTATTCCCTCGGATGCGGGAGTGGAGGCCGGCGCCCGCGCCTACGAGCGCACGCTGCTGGATTTTTACGGTGCCGACACGCTCGATCCCGCTCACCCCCTGTTCGATCTTGTGCTCCTCGGCCTTGGCGAGGACGGGCACACTGCCTCGCTGTTCCCCGGCAAGCCGGCCGTGGCGGAGACGCAACGTTTGGTCGCGCCGGTGCCCGAGGCCGGGCTCGCGCCGTTCGTGCCGCGCATCACCCTGACGTTTCCGGCGTTGGCCTCGTCCCGGCACGTGCTGTTCCTCGTGACCGGCGCGGGAAAGCGTGCGGCTTTAGCCCGTCTCGCCGTCGGCGAGGACCTGCCGGCGGGCCGCGTCACCAGCGCGGGCGAGATCGCGTGGCTGCTCGACGCGGCGGCGGCGGGCTGAACCCGGGTCATTACGATCTGGCAAGGCTGGTGCGCTAGCCTGTACCGAACAATGGCGTCGCGCCGATCACGGGGTGGCGCCAGCCGTTGCGAAGCCGGGTGAGATGCACGCGGGCAACCTCGTCCTTTACACCGACCAGCAACCGGTCCGCTCCGATCTCCTGGGCGCCCTGCAGGGGATCGCCCCCTGTACGGTGCTGGGAGCCTCGGAGCCCCCGCCCCCCGGCCCGCATCGCGCGCTCGTGGTCGATCTCGACTTGTTGCAGCCCTCGCCGCTGACCGGCCTGCGGGCCATCATCGCGAACGCACCCGGCCTGCCGCGTGTGTTTCTGATGCGCAGCATGGGGCAGCGCAGCCTGTCGGCGGCCCGGGGGCTCGGATCGCGCCTCTGCCTGCCTGCCGAGACGCCGGTCGACACCATCGTGGTGGCCCTTCGGACCCAGATCGGATCAGCGGAGCGGGAGCGACTGAAGCCCGGCCCATCCCCCGTCGCCAGGGCCGCCGGTGCGACGGGCGCGGTCATCGCCGATCTGTTCGATGCCGCCCGCAGATCGGGGGCTGTCGATGCCGCGCGGATCGACGAGGGCCTGGAACCGGTGATCGAGGCGGTCGGCGTCGGTGGCCTCGGGTCCTGGCTGGCGACCGTTCGGGCTTACGACGACGCCACCTACCAGCATTGCCTGCTGGTGACCGGTCTTGCGGCGGCCTTCGCGATCGATCTCGGCTTCTCGGTGGCGGACCGCCAGCAGCTCGTGCGCGCCGCCCTTGTCCACGATGTCGGTAAGGCCCGGATCCCCCTGGAGATCTTGAACAAGCCGGGCCCGCTGGACACGCACGAGCGGGCCGTGATGCGCGAGCATGCGGCTGTCGGCCACGCGATCCTGATCCAGGCCGGCGGGTTCGACGAGCCCGTGCTCACCGTGGTCCGTCATCACCACGAGATGCTCGATGGTACAGGCTACCCGGACGGGCTGCGGGGTGATTCCATCCCCGACATCGTCCGGCTCATCACGATCTGCGACGTCTACGCGGCCCTGGTCGAGCGCCGTCCCTACCGGGCGCCCCTGCCGGCTGTCGCCGCCATGGGGATCCTTCGGGGCATGGAGGGCAAGCTGGACTCAATTCTGGTTCACGCCTTTGCGCGTGCAGTCGAAGGGTCCTGATCGATCAGCGGGCGCCCGGTCTCACGTTGATCACCGGGTCGCGCAATGACGTTTCTCGAAAGCCGCCGGCTACGCAATTCGATTGCGCCGTCCTCGGTCAGTCGCGGAAACAACGCAAACACGCGGCGGAACGTCCGCGATACGATAGCCATCGCTGCGAGGGATGCAGCGAAGGAGATCTGACATGGCGCATTCGGTCACCTCCGCTGAAGTTGCGGCGATGATGACAGATCTTGCGGTGTCGGCGCGTCATGCGCCGGAGGCCTATCTCGCCGCCGCGCGGAAGACGCTGTTGCGGCTCCTGTCCCGGCCGGAACTCCTCGATCCGTCCCGCCTCGTCGGCCAGGGCGAGGGCCTCAGCCGCAACCTGCTGTTCGGTACCGAGACGATCAGCGTGTGGGCGATGGTGTGGGCGCCCGGCACGGTGACGCCGGTGCACGATCATCACTGCTCGTGCTGCTTCGGGCTGCTGCGCGGTTCGCTGCGTGAGACGTGGTATCGGCCGATCAGCGCCACGCATGCGGTCGCGACCCTGGACACCGTCCGCCAACCCGGCTTCGTCGCCTGTATGATGCCCTCAGGGCCGAACCTGCACCGGATCGCCAATGACGGGCCGGAGGCTGCGGTCTCGATCCACGTCTACGGCTACGATCACCGGGCCCAGACTTCTTCGATCCACCGGACCTACGAAATTGCCGCGGGCTGAGGCGTCACTTCTGCCTCACCCCACGTAAAGCGTCGGGACCGCGGTCGTGTACTTCATCTCCTCCATGGCGATGGAGGACGACAGGTTCGAAAACTCGAGCTTGGCAATGAGCCGCTGATAGACGGCGTCGTAGGCCTCGATGTCGGGCACAACGATGCGCAGCAGATAATCGATCTCGCCGGTCAGGCGCCACGCCTCGACGATCTCCGGGAAGTCGGCCACGATCCTGCGGAACGCCTCGGACCAGTCGGCGGCGTGGCGCGGCGCCTTCACAGCCACGAACACCGTCGTCGGCACGTTGACCTTGCGGCGGTCGACCAGCGCGACCCGGCCGCGGATCACCCCGGAGGCTTCGAGCTTCTTCACCCGGCGCCAGCACGGCGCGGCGCTGATGCCGACCCGCTCGGCGAGCTCGGCCACGGGCAGAGTCGCGTCCTGCTGGAGGATGTCCAGGATCTTCCGGTCCACCGTGTCCATGCGATCCAGGCTCCTGTCCCGCGAGTCCCAGCGCTACAGGACGAAGTGCTTCGAGAGCTTGAGCCCCTGCGCCTGATAGTTCGAGCCGGCGCCCGCGCCATAGAGGGTCTCCGGCACGTCGAGCATGCGCTCGTAGACGAGGCGGCCGACGATCTGGCCATCCTCC
Source organism: Methylobacterium sp. GC_Met_2 (assembly GCF_026540795.1). Lineage (NCBI taxonomy): Bacteria > Pseudomonadati > Pseudomonadota > Alphaproteobacteria > Hyphomicrobiales > Methylobacteriaceae > Methylobacterium > Methylobacterium sp. GC_Met_2. Next base: position 13,630 of record NZ_JALNUM010000104.1, on the reverse strand, counting down.
AGCAGGAACGGCACGTCGCGCGAGCGCACCTCCAGCACGGCGCGCGCCCCTGCGCCCCCCGCCCCGGCATAGCCGAAGCCCGGATCGAAGAAGCCCGCATAATGGACCCGGAACTCGCCGACCAGGGGATCGAACGGCACCATCTCAGCGGCGTGGTCCGGCGGGACCTGCACGGCCTCCTTGGAGGCCAGGATGTAGAACTGGCCGGGATCGAGGATCAGGCTGCCCGATCCGTCGGCCGCCAGCGGCTCCCAGAAGTCGGCCGCGCGGTGGCGACCGGGGGCGTCGACATCCACGAGCCCGGTGTGGCGCTTCGCCCGGTAGCCGATCAACCCGTCGAACCCGGCGAGGTCGACCGAGACCGCCACGCCCCCCTGGAGGGACGGATTGCCCACATCGACCAGGGCCGAGCGGGCGTGGAGCAGGCCGAGCTCGGTCTCGTTCAGCCGCGCCGCCCCGCGGCGGAAGCGAATCTGGGACAGGCGCGAGCCGGTGCGGACCAAGACCGGGAAGGTGCGCGGCGAAATCTCGGCGTAGAGTGGGCCGTCATAGCCTGGCTCGACCTGATCGAAGGCCTCGCCCCGGTCGGTGATCACGCGGGTGAACACATCGATGCGCCCGGTGGAGCTTTTGGGATTGGCCGCCGCTGCGAGGTCGCCGGGCAGCGCCAGACGCTCCTGCAACTCCGCGATGTAGACGCAGCCGGTCTCGAGAACCGCGCCCGGCCGCAGGTCGATCGTGTGCAGGGCCAGGCGTTCGACGCAGGCCTGCACCGTGCGGCCGGCCCCCGGCAGGAAGCTCGTGCGCACCCGGTAGGCGGTGTCGCCGAGGCGCAGGTCGATGCTGGCCGGCTGAATCTGATCGGCCGCGAACGGGCTCCCGGTGCGGATCCCGCCCGCCCGCGCCAACGCCGCGATGGCCTGAGCCGGCAGGATGCCGCTTCGGCTGCCGGCGTCCGCATGGGACCCGTCCGTGGCTGCACCCGCTGTCATCGCGCCTATACCTCTCTTGCGCGCCGCCGGCCGGTCCGCGTCCGCCTCCGTTTTCCTCCGGGACTGGCTAACGCGGCCTTAACCGGTCCCTCCCCCATCACAGCGTAGCCGAAATAGGACAGGCCGAAGCAGCGGACCCGTGCGCGCTTCGTGGCCGCGCGAGGTAGTCAGCCGCAATTGACGGGGATTCCACAGCCAACTACCACCGCGCAGGAAGCGCGTTTCATTCTGCTTCGCGAATCGTACCGTCCGCAAGAAGGGCCAAATAGGGCGATGTACAAGGCCGAGACGCGGGGAATTAGTGTCACCGTCCAGTCTCGCTTCGTCGAAGAGGAATCTTCGCCGGGTGAGAGTCGCTATTTCTTTGCCTATACGGTCGAGATCGTGAACAACGGTAGCGAGCAGGTCCAGCTCCGCTCGCGCCACTGGCGCATCATCGACGGGCACGGCTCCTGCCAAGAGGTGCGTGGCACAGGCGTGGTCGGCAAACAGCCCGTGCTGGAGCCCGGCGAGTCCTTCTGCTACACGAGCGGATGCCCGCTCAACACGCCCGACGGGTTGATGGCCGGCAGCTACACCATGGCGACGGTGGCCGGTGAGAGCTTCGAGGCTGAGATCCCCGCCTTCTCCCTCGACAGCCCGCACGTCCGCCGCAGCCTGCATTGAGGCCCTGGCCTGGGGCCTCGCCCCGGAGGAACCCATGCCTGCGACCGGCGAGCGGCTGAGCCCGCTCGACATGCTGGCCCGCCTCGTGTCGTTCGACACCGAGAGCGACAAGTCCAATCTCGCCCTGATCGATTCGGTCTGCGCCTACCTGGACGGGTGGGGCGTGCCGTACCTGCACCTGCCGAACGCCGCCGGCGACAAGGCGGCTATCCTCGCCACGATCGGCCCGATGGTCGACGGCGGCGTTGTGCTCTCCGGCCATACCGACGTGGTGCCAGTGGCGGGGCAGGCCTGGAACACCGACCCGTTCACCCTGCGCGTTGCCGACGGCCGGGCCTACGGGCGGGGTGCCGTCGACATGAAGGGGTTCGATTCCCTCGCGCTCGCCCTGGTGCCCGACATGCTGGCGGCCGACCTGAAGCGGCCGATCCACATCCTGCTTTCCTACGACGAGGAGACCACCTGCCTCGGCTCGATGGACGGGATCGTCCGTTTCGGCAAGGACCTGCCCCGGCCCGCTGCGGTGATCGTCGGCGAGCCGACCGGCCTTGAGGTGGCGGACGCGCACAAGAGCATCGTAACCTGCCTCACCACCGTGCATGGCCGCGAGGCCCATTCGGCCCGGCCCGCGCTTGGGGCCAATGCCGTGTCGGCCGCCTGCGAACTGGTGGCCGGGCTCAACCGGATCGCCGACCTGATGATCGAGCGGGGTGACGCATCCGGCCGGTTCGATCCGGCCGCCACCACGGTCCATGTCGGGACGATCCGGGGCGGGACTGCCCGCAACATCATCGCCAAGGAATGCCGCTTCCATTGGGAGTATCGCGGCCTACCGGACCTCAACCCGGCCGAGATCCCACGGCTCTTTGCCCAAGAGGTGGAGCGGGTGATTCGGGAGCGGCTCAACCGCTACGGCGATTTCGGGCGGATCGAGACGCTGGAGGAGGTCGACATCCCGGGCCTCGCCCCCGATCCGGGCTCGGCGGCGGAGCGGCTGTGCCTGCGGCTCGCCGGGCGCAACCGCACCGTGGCGGTGCCCTACGCCACCGAGGCCGGCCAGTTCCAGGCGGCGGGGCTCCCGACCGTCGTCTGCGGCCCCGGCGACATTGCCCAGGCGCATCAACCCGACGAATTCATCACCCTGGACGCCCTCGGCCAGGGCGAGCGGTTCCTGCGCGACCTGATCGGAGCCTGCGCGTCATGAAGGCGCTCACCGACATCACCATCAAGCTGCGGCCGCTGGAGAGGGAGGACCTGCGCTTCGTCCACCAGCTCAACAACAACGACAGCATCATGCGCTACTGGTTCGAGGAGGCCTACGAGTCCTTCGCCGAACTGCAGCAGCTCTACGAGCGCAACATCCACAATCAGGGCGAGCGCCGCTTCATCGTGGCCGATCCGAGCGGTGAGCCGGCCGGGCTGATCGAGTTGGTGGAGATCAACCACCTGCACCGACGCTGCGAGTTTCAGATCGCGATCCACCCGGGCTTCCAGGGCCGGGGCTACGCGTGGCAGGCGACCCGGATCGCCATGGATTACGCGTTCAGCGTGCTCAACATCCACAAGCTCTACCTGCACGTCGATCGCGAGAACGCCCGGGCCGTGCGCATCTACGAGCGTTGCGGCTTCCACCCCGAGGGGGTGCTGAAGGACGAGTTCTTCGTGAACGGGCGCTATCGCGACGCCGTGCGGATGTGCCTGTTCCAGCCGGATTATCTCAGGGCTCGCGGCGGCGGCGACATCGCGGAACCGGTGCTGAAAGTTTAAGGGAGGGGCTCGGATAGCCCCTCCCTAGGATAATTCTGGCCCGATCAGTTGCGCCCGTCACCCGGCTGACTTCCGGTCCGCCCGCCGCCCATGTTGCCAGAGCCGTTGGCATTGCCTTGCATGCCGCCGCGCTCATCGCCCGTCCGGCCACCCTCCGCGCCGGACTTCATGCCACCCTGCGCGTTGCCGCGGTCGGAGGCGTTTCGGATGCCGTCCTGCTGGTTGCCGTGCATCTCGCTGTTCCGCATGCCGTCGTTCCGGCCGTTGCGCTTAGCGTTACGCTCCATGCCCCGTTCGTTCCCACGATCCGTCCGTCCGGCGTTACGGCCGTTGTCGCGACCCTCAATCCGCGAGGCGTTGCGGATGCCGTCCCGATCCCGCTCACCGCGATTATCGAACCGGGCGCCCGCGCGCTGCTCCGAGCGGAAGCTCGCGCTGACGGCAGTCCCGCCGCTGAGGCGACGATACGCATCCGAACCGTAACGGACCCGCCGGCCGTGGATCGTCACGAAGCGCTCCTCCTGCACCGTGACGAGGCGGCGATACTCAGGGGAGCCGTAGAGGACCCGCTGGCCGCGAACCACCACGTAGCGGGCGCGGGGGCCAGTCTCGCGGACGCTGACGAGACGGCGATACTCCGGCGAGCCGTACAGGACGCGCTGACCGCGGATGACCACGTAGCGCTCCCGCGGGCCGCGATTCTCGGTAACAAGGAGTCGGCGGTACTCGGGCGAACCGTACACGATCCGGCGGCCGCCGATGAACACGAATCGGCCCTCGCGGCGTAAGCCGCCCTCAACCCGCCTCGAGCGCACGTCGGTCCGGCTGCCGACATCAGTGCGCGCGCGGACATCGACGCGGTCGCCCCGGCGATCACCGCGCTCAGCGCGGGCGCCGTCGCGGTCTCCGCGGGTATTCCGGTCGGAGGTCCGAGCATTATCGCGGTCGCCTCGCTCAGCGCTGGCGCGATCGCCGCGGCTGCCCTGCTCGCGGTCCTGCGCGGTCCGACCCTCGCCGCCGGATCCACGGCCCCGCTCGGCCTGAGCCGGGCCGGCATTCTGGTCGGCGGCTTGGCTGCTCTGCATGCCGCCGCGCTCGCCACCAACCATCCGGTCGCCCCCGGCGCCGGACTTCATGCTCGACTCGGCGCCGCCCTGGCCCCCGCGGCCGGCCGTTCCAGGTCCCCGCTCGGCCCCGCCCGGCTGTTGCGCGTAGACCGAGGTGCTCATCAGCAGCGCGGCCAAACCGATCGACACTCTCCGCATGGCGTTCCTCCAATGTTGAATCTGCCACGCAACGTCGAAGGTCCGAAAACGGTTCTGGCCAAGTGTACGAAAAATTCGCGCAACGAATACCGATATTTCTGCGTTTCGCGAGATAAGCTTGACCGTTGATAGGCGAGGAAATCCTCCCTGATCGGCGATCGGGCCGATTTCTACTGTTTCGGCTGGTCGGCGATCTCAGCCTCGACCATCTGCGGATCGAGATCGTAGCGCCGGGAGCAGAATTCACAGGTGATGACGATGCGGCCGTCATCCGCCACCATGTCGTGCCGCTCCTGAGGGGAAAACGAGCGGATCATGCCCAGCACGCGCTCGTGGGAGCAGCGGCAAGTCTCCTTTACCGGCTGACGGTCGAATACCCGCACGCCACGCTCGTGGAACAGCCGGTAGAGCAAGCGCTCGCTCGACAGATTGGGATCGACCAGTTCGTGATCCTCGATCGTGTTGACCAGGGAACGCGCCTCAACCCAGGCGTCATCCTCGGGTGCCTCACCCGACAGGTGCAGGCGCCCTTCCGGGATGTCGCCGGGCGGCAGATCGGCGAGGCGGGCGCGATCGATCGATTGCGGCAGGAACTGCACGAGCAGGCCTCCGGCCCGCCAATGCCCTGCCCCCTCCTCCACGGCCTCGGCCACTGCGAGGCGGACCTCGGTCGGGATCTGCTCGGACTGTCGGAAATACTGGTGGGCGGCCTCCTCCAGGCTCTGCCCCTCGAGGGCGACGACGCCCTGGTAGCGGCTGGTGGTGGTACCCTGGTCGATGGTCATGGCAAGGTGCCCGGCGCCGATCAGGTCGGCATCCTTGAGCGGGCCGGAGCCCAGGGCGGTGACGCGCTCGGCGTCAAACCGCGCGGTGGCGCGCAGGCGATCGGGCGCCTCGAAGTCGACCACGATCATCGCCACCGGACCGTCGGTCTTGGTCTGGAGCTGAAAGCGGCCCTCGAATTTCAGGGAGGAGCCGAGCAGCACGGTCAGCGCCGCCGCCTCACCGAGCAGGCGCGCCACCGGGTCCGGATAGCCGTGCCGGCGCAGGATCGTGTCGACGGCAGGCCCAAGCCGGACGATACGCCCGCGCACATCCAGTGCTTCTACGGCGAAGGGCAGCACGGCATCGTCGTCGCCCGCATGACCGTTGCTGGCGAGCGATTGTGTTGGGGTTCCTGAGGTCATGCCCTCTCCGATCGATTTGCCCGGCGAGACGGGGATCCGTCATCGCAGCGAGCCGAACTTCGTGAGGGGCTGACCTGCGCGGGGCGATCCCTCACCCCGCCCGGACCCTGCGGCAGAACGGGCGCGCTGCGCCACGCCCGTCGCCGGGATGCCGCCTGTCGGCAGCCGTGATGGGGATACGGGCCGCGCGTGCCGCCCGCTCAGTGCTATATGGTGCGCCCGAGCCGCGGGCGCGAGCCCGGACTCAGAGTCCGCCCGCGCGCAGGCACCAAGCCAAGATGCCCTTCTGCGCATGCAGGCGGTTCTCCGCCTCGTCGAACACCACGGAGCGGGGGCCGTCCATCACCTCGGCGGTCACCTCCTCGCCGCGATGGGCCGGCAGGCAATGCATGAAGACTGCGTCCGGCTTGGCCGCCGCCATCAGCTTGGCGTTGACCTGATAGGGGCTCAGCAGGTTGTGCCGGTGGGCCTCGTCGTCGTCACCCATCGAGACCCAGCAATCGGTGACGACCGCATCCGCGCCGTCCACGGCCGCGAAGGCATCCGTGGTGACGTTGAGCCTGGCGCCCTCCTGCGTGGCCCAGGCGATCAGCGCGGCCGGCGGTGCCAGTTCCGGCGGGCTCGCCACGTTGAGGGTGAAATCGAACCGGGCCGCCGCGTGGACCCAGCTCTCCAGCACGTTGTTGGCATCCCCCGACCACGCCACGGTCCGGCCCTCGATCGGTCCGCGATGCTCCTCAAAGGTCAGCACGTCCGCCATGATCTGGCAGGGATGCGAGATCTTGGTCAGCGCGTTGATCACCGGCACGGTGGCGTGTTCGGCCAACTCCAGCATCTGCCCGTGATCGAGGATGCGGATCATGATCGCGTCGACGAAGCGCGACAACACCTGCGCGGTGTCGCCGATGGTCTCGCCCCGGCCGAGCTGCATCTCGGAACCCGTGAGCATCAGCGTCTCGCCGCCGAGCTCGCGCATCGCCATGTCGAAGGAGACGCGGGTTCGGGTCGAGGGCCGGTCGAACACCATCGCCAGGGTCTTGCCCGTGAGCGGGCGCTCGGCGGCGCGCTCGCCTTTCCGGCGTACCGCCTTGATCGCGGCGCTGGCATCGAGGACCCGGCGCAGCTCCGCCCCGGAGAAATCCTTGAGGTCGAGGAAATGACGGGGGCCGGCACTATTCGGGTGCGGGGCCTGGGCCTTCGCCCGGCCGTTCATCTGGGCTTTCATCGCGTCACAATAACTAGAGTCCGCTCAACGATCACCTGATCATGAACCGTACTCTACCTCCTTGTAGGGGCATTTCCGTCAGGCACGGCGGAATCGACCGTGTCCGGAAACGCTTCGGGCCACCCGCCGCGGGGCGGCGGGCGGTGTTCACGGGTCCCGGGCTCGGGCCTACTCGGCCGCGCCGCGCACGGCCTCGAATTCGGATGCGGCTGCGTCCAGGCGCTGGACCGCCGCGTCGATCTCGGCCGCGCCGATGGTCAGCGGCGGCAGCAGGCGGACGATGTTGTCGCCCGCCGGGATCACCAGCAGATGCACGTTGCGCGCCGCGGCGGCGAAGTCGGTGTTCGGCACGCCGAGCTTGAGCCCGAGCATCAGCCCCTCGCCGCGGATCTCTTCGAAGACGTGCGGATGCCGATCGCGAAGTGCTGCGAGCTTCTGCTTGAGCAGCAGGCCGGAATGGGCCACCTGATCGAGGAAGCCCTCGCCCAGCACCACGTCCAGCACCGCGTTGCCCACCGCCATGGCGAGCGGGTTGCCACCGAAGGTGGTGCCGTGCGTTCCCGCGGTCATGCCGCGAGCGGCCTCGCACGTGGCGAGGCAGGCGCCCATCGGAAAGCCGCCGCCGATGCCCTTGGCGGCGCTCATGATGTCCGGGGTGATGCCCGACCATTCATGGGCGAACAGCTTGCCGGTGCGGCCGATGCCGGTCTGGACCTCGTCCATGATCAGGAGCAGGCCGTTGGCATCGCAGAGTTCGCGCAGGCGCCGGAGATCGGCGTGGGGGATCACCCGCACGCCGCCCTCGCCCTGGATCGGCTCGATCATCAGCGCGGCCGTCTCCGGTCCGATCACCGCCTCGAGGGCCGCCCAGTCGCCGGCGGGGACCTGATCGAACCCCTCCACCTTGGGCCCGAAGCCCTCCATGTATTTCTGCTGGCCGCCGGCCGCGAGCGTCGCCAGCGTCCGCCCGTGGAAGGCGCCCGCGAAGGTGACGATGCGGTAGCGCTCCGGATGGCCGCCGACCGCGTGGTACTTCCGGGCGATCTTGATCGCCGCCTCGTTGGCCTCGGCCCCCGAGTTGCAGAAGAACACCACGTCGGCGAACGTCGCCTCCACGAAGCGCTGGCCGAGGCGTTCGCCCCCGGGGATCTCGAACAGGTTCGAGGTGTGCCAGATCCGATTCGCCTGTTCGGTCAGCGCGCCGACGAGGTGGGGATGGGCGTGGCCCAGCGCGTTGACCGCGATGCCGGCGCCGAAATCGAGGTATCGCTCGCCGCCCTCCGTCACGAGCCAAGCGCCTTCGCCGCGCTCGAAGGCGAGCGGCGCGCGGACATAAGTCGGCAGAAGGGCTGACGTCACGGGTCCCATCTCCGTTTATCGATCGATCCCGGAGCAAGCGTTAGCCGGCTCCAAATGAAAGTGCCGCCTCAGTCAGGGGCGGCACGCGCGCGATTACTATGAAAGCGTGCGGTCCTGTCAACGATTCAATGTTCACCGCACCCGCGCGGCAGGTCTGCGTGATGCTTCGGAACACCCAAATTCTACCCGTCGCATGGGCGGCACCCCTTGCCTGAAAGGGTCCGGCCATGCTCCTGCTCCGGCGGATTTGGATCAGCGACGGAGCCTGCGATGAGCACGATCAAGGAACGCCTGCAGACGCTCGGTCTCACCCTGCCGAAGGCGGCAGCGCCGGTGGCCAATTACGTGCCGTTCGTTCGCACCGGCAACCTCGTGGTAATCTCCGGGCAGATCTGCTTCGGTGCCGACGGCACCATCGCGGCCGAGCACAAGGGCAAGGTCGGCGGCAACGTTCCGGCGGAGGCGGGCAAGGACGCGGCCCGGCTCTGCGCCCTGAACATTCTCGCCCAGCTCGAGGCCGCGGTGGGCGATCTCGACCGCGCTCTGGTCCAGTGCGTGCGGCTCGGCGGCTTCATCAACGCGGCGCCGGGCTTCTCGGCGGTGGCCGGGGTCATGAACGGCGCCTCCGACCTCATGGTCGAGCTGCTGGGCGACCGGGGCCGCCACGCCCGCTCCACGGTCGGCGTCGCCGAACTCCCCCTCGACGCCGCCGTCGAGGTCGAGGCGCTATTCGAGGTCCGCTGACGGTGGCGGCCCCCGACTGGCTGACCGCGCGGCCGATCGCCCATCGCGGGCTGCACGACCGGGCTGCGGGCCGGCCGGAGAACACGCTGGCCGCGGCCCGGGCGGCGGTTGCGGGCGGCTTCGCCATCGAATGCGACGTGCAGCTCAGCCGCGACGGCGAGGCGATGGTGTTTCACGACGCTGCGCTGGGGCGCCTCACGCAGGCGAGCGAGGCGGTGTCGGAGCGCTCGGCCGCCGATCTCGGTACTCTTTCGATCGCCGGGACCGCGGAGACGATCCCGACCCTGCAGGCCTTCCTGGCGGCCATCGGCGGGGCGGTGCCCGTGGTGGTCGAGGTGAAGTCCCGCTACGACGGCGACCTGCGGCTCGCCACCCGTGCTGCGGAGGTTGCGGCCGCCTATGACGGGCCGGTGGCATTGAAATCCTTCGATCCGCAGGTGGTTGCTGCCCTGCGCGCCCTGTGCCCGACGATCCCCCGGGGGATCGTGGCGGAGACGACGCAGGACGACCCGGTCTACGCGGCGCTGCCGCCGAGCCTGCGCCGGGCACTCTCCGACCTTCTGCATTTCGCCGAGACCCGTCCCGACTTCCTGTCCTGGCGGGTGGACGACCTGCCCTGTGCGCCGACCTTCCTGTGCCGGCTGCTCGGGCAGATCCCCGTGATGGCCTGGACGGTCCGGACCGAGGATCAGCGCACCCGCGCGGGCGCGCATGCGGACCAGATGGTGTTCGAGGGCTTCGTGCCGTAAATTTTCCTACGGATCATCCGATTCGAGCTCGTTCGATGCAAACCGTCACACGCGATTCCACTGAGATGCAGCCGCAATGCGTCCGGTTCTGCGGGGCGGCGGCCATGGCCGTGCTCCTGCTCGCGGCGGCCCCCGCTTCGGCCGCCGGACCGTGCGAGGGCTCCACCCAGGCGGATCTCAACGAATGCGCGGCGGCCGATTACGGGACCGCCGATCAGGCGCTGAACACCGTCTATGGCCAGCTGATGAAGAAGATCGGCCCGAAGGCGAAGGACGGCCTGCGGGCGGCGCAGAAGGCCTGGCTGCCGTTCCGCGACGCGACCTGCGCCCTGGAGACGATGGGCCTTGAGGGCGGCTCCGCCTATTCGATGGAATACGACGGCTGCCGGAAGGGGCTGACCGATCAGCGGATCAAGGTCCTCAAAGGGTATCTCAGCTGCAAGTCGGACGAGATTTCCTGCGTCGGTCAGATGACCGAGTGAACGGTATGGCGGCCGGGATGCGCTGGCGCGGCGCTTCTTATGCTCGTTCCCGGATCAGGTTCCGCTGGCGCTTCACCTGTCCGGGAGAAGGGCGTGTGCCGTAACGAGCCTCACGGAAGCTTGTGCAGGCTATCGAGGAAGGCCGAGACCTCGCGGCGACTCCACGATGCGCCGTTCGCCCAGAAATTTAGAAGCGCGGCATGGTTCAAGCGCACCCAAGCGACGACCAGTGGCGCAGCCGCCCGGGAAGCCGGCGTCCGGACGAAATCCTCCCGGACCTTCGGATCCGCTTCGATGGAAACGATCAGGCAAGGCAGCATCCGCCCGGCCCGGCCGGGATACCACTTCACGCGCGGCCCGTGGGAACCGAGCGCGGTCGAGACGAAGATCGTGCCGGGGACGTTGGTATCCTGCGAGTCGAGATTGCTCATCTCGCACAGCACGTCCTCGGCGAAATCGTCCGGTGGATGCCGGTCGGTGCCCGTATGGATCGCGAGGTCTGCGGCGTGCCGGGTCATGGTGATGCACTTCGGTCCCGGATTCTCAAGACCGGATGGTGTGACGTCCGCCCCCGTCTGACAAGGGCGGCTACCCCGCCGCGCGCATCCGCCCGCTTGCTCCTGCCCGGACAGGGATTAGACTCGGTCCTATGAAACAAGCACCCGGGCCGACGCCGGAAACCCCCACGCTCACCGTGCGGGCGCTGCCCGGACTGAAGGAGATCGGCGCGGCGGAGTGGGATGCCTGCGCCTTCTCCGCCGAGACCTTGGCGGCGGGCGACGAGACCCACAACCCGTTCGTCTCCCACGCCTTCCTGTCGGCGCTTGAGGATTCCGGCTGCGTCTCGCGCCGGACCGGCTGGCTACCCCTCCACGTCTCGGTGGAGCGCGATGGCGAGCGGCTCGGCGTCGTGCCCTGCTACCTGAAATCGCACAGCCAGGGCGAATACGTGTTCGACCACGGCTGGGCCGACGCCTACGAGCGCGCCGGCGGATCCTATTATCCGAAGCTCCAGGTCAGCATCCCGTTCACGCCCGTCACCGGTCCGCGTTTCCTGATCGCGCCGGGGGCCGATCCGGACGAGGCCACGGCCGGTCTCGTCGCGGGGCTTCGCGCGTTGCGGGGCGAGACCAAGGCCTCCTCGATCCACGTGACTTTCATGCCCGAGGCCGAGTGGGACCGGGCCGGCGCCGCGGGCTTCCTGCAACGCACCGACCAGCAGTTCCACTGGGAGAACGATGGCTACGCCACGTTCGACGACTTCCTCGCAGCCCTGGCCTCCCGGAAGCGCAAGAACATCCGCAAGGAGCGCCGCGACGCGCTGGCCCCTGGCATCACGGTTGAGCACCTGACCGGCGCGGACATCACCGAGGCCCACTGGGATGCGTTCTATGCGTTCTACACGGACACGGGCTCCCGGAAATGGGGCCGGCCCTACCTCAATCGGAAGTTCTTCACGCTGTTGTCGGAGCGTATGGCCGACCGGGTGCTGCTCGTCATGGCCAAACGTGCAGGCGACTATATCGCCGGGGCCATCAACCTGATCGGCGATACGGCGCTCTATGGCCGCAACTGGGGCTGCATCGAGGACATCCCGTTCCTGCATTTCGAGGTCTGCTACTATCAGGCGATCGATTTTGCGATTCGCAGGGGCCTGAAGCGGGTCGAGGCGGGGGCGCAGGGGGAGCATAAGCTCGCCCGCGGCTATCGGCCGGTGCTGATGCACTCGGCCCACGACATCGCCGACCCGGCGCTCCGCCGCGCCGTGGCCGATTACTTGCAGCGGGAACGCGCCCACGTCGCCGAGGCGGTGGACGTTCTCGATACCTTGACACCGTACCGACGGACGGACGATGGCGCCGCCTGTGACGGCGTGGAGCCTGCCACGACAGCTTCCCCCGAGAGTACCTGAAACATGAGTCCGATCGACCACATCAAGGCCTATGCCGACGAGCTGACGGCTCTGCGCCGGGACCTCCATGCCCATCCGGAGCTCGGTTTCGAGGAGGTGCGCACGTCCGGCATCGTCGCCGACATGCTGGAGACGCTGGGCTGCGAGGTGCATCGCGGAATCGGCGGCACCGGGGTGGTCGGCCTGCTCAAGGGCCGCACCGATAACGGGCGCCGGATCGGCCTGCGGGCCGACATGGACGCCCTGCCGATCGAGGAGGAGACCAACCTCCCCTACCGCTCGACCTATGCGGGCAAGATGCACGCCTGCGGCCATGACGGCCACACCACGATGCTGCTCGGCGCCGCCCGCTACCTTGCGGAGACGCGCAACTTCGACGGCACCGCGGTGTTCGTGTTCCAGCCCGCCGAGGAGGGCCGCGGCGGCGCCCGGGCCATGCTGAAGGACGGGCTCTTCGAAAAATTCCCCTGCGACGAGATCTACGGCCTGCACAACCAGCCGGGGGGCGGCGCCGGCACGATCAAGCTGCGGCCCGGGCCGATCATGGCGGCGGCCGACTTCTTCGACATCCACATCCGCGGCAAGGGCATCCACGCCGCCCAGCCGCACCGGGGCACCGATCCGATCATCGTCGCCACCGGCCTCGCCCAGGCGCTGCAATCGATCGTGTCGCGCAACGCCGATCCACTGAAGTCGATCGTGCTGTCGATCACCCGGATCGAGGCCGGCTCGGCCTACAACGTCATCCCGGAGACCGCGCACCTCGCCGGGACGATCCGCACCTTCGACCCGGAGATCCGGGCGCTCGCCGGCACGCGCATGCGCGAGCTGGCGGCGGGCTTCGGCACGGCTTACGGCGCCGAGGTCACGGTCGATTTGCAGGACGTGTTCTCCGTTCTGGAGAACGCCCCGGAGCAGGCTGCCGCCGCCACCGAAATCGCGACTGAACTGCTTGGGGCCGACAAGGTCGAGCCGAACGTCACGCCCAAGATGGGCAGCGAGGATTTCGCCGACATGACCATGGCGGTGCCCGGTGCCTATGTCTGGCTTGGCGCCAATCCGGGCCCCGGCCTGCACAATGCCGGCTACAACTTCGATGATTCGATCATCCCGGTCGGCAGCGCGTTCCTGGCCCGGATGGTCGAGCGCCGCACAGCCGCGTGAGGCTCGGGGACACCGCGGCGGCGCGGTGTCTTCTACGACGTTCGCGTGTCGGTTCCTGCCACGCGTGCCCTGCCCCCCTGACGCGTGCAGGTGATCGGTCCCGACATCTCAGTCGAGG
>NZ_JALNUM010000103.1:0-21659 GCF_026540795.1 Methylobacterium sp. GC_Met_2 | reverse complement strand
TTGTTTTGATCAGCGGCGGCGAAATGCCGTGCGCGGGCCGGCCAAGGTCGGTCACGGCTGACAGTCGGGCCGTCGCCAGGCTCAGTCCGTCGAGCTTACCTGTTTCCGGAAGGCCACCAGCACAGTGTCCGGCGTGGCATCGCATCCGGCCGGCACGACGATCTTGACGGCGATATCATCGGCCGCCGGGTTTCGCCCGGTGCTGAGCCGGGCCTGGGCCAAGCGGATGAAATAGATCGCGTTGAGGCTGACGGTCGCGAATCGGTGTCCGAGGTTCCAGCCACGATAGATGTAGGACACCCGATCTTCGGGATCCGGCGTGTCGACCAGCGAGGGATCCGATCCGTAGGGACCGACCCAGACGAAGGTGACGAGGGCCGCGCGCGCGCACGAACCCGCCACGACATGGTGACGTCCGGCGCTTGCGCGTGGCAACGAGGCGCCCGCGCCGAGATCGACCGAGGGGACGCTCGCCCCCGGGGCCGCGATCCCACCGGAATCAGCCGCTTGTGCGTGCGCATAGGCGCGGACCGCGAGCGATGCTCCCAGGAGGAGGCTCAACAGGACGAGGCAACCCCGCGCTGACGGAATCAGGCTCGGCGACTCGGCACGCATCTGCGCTCCTCGATCCAGAACAGCGCGGGACCGATCATCGCCACCACGGAAGCCAGCGCCACCAGGGACGCCCCCTGGCCGTCATGCCAGACATGGTAGGCCTCCCGGGATGGGAGCATTGCCAGGATGCGTGCGACGTTGATCGCCACCACGAGGCCGAAGCTCGTTGCGAGCGCCCCCAGCGCCGGGCGGCTGACGGGCTGATCGGCGATCTTCAGGATTGAGAGCCAGATCAATACCGCCAGCGACAGGTTGTGAAAGGACGAGCATCCTTCAAGGACGACGATCGCCCAATCACCACGGACGCTGAGGCTTGCTCCTTCCGTCCCGATTCCGTCGTAGACCAGACGGCCAATTCGATAGATCAGGCCGATCTCCGCGCCCTCGATGCTCTGATAGAGGATCTTGAAGATGAGCTTGCCCCAGAACGCATAGATGGAGAGGGCGAGCCAGATCTGCCCGATGCCGGCCCAGTGTCGATCCGCCCGCCTGGTGAGCAGAATCCAGCCGCCGGCAAGCGTCATCGCCAAGTAAACCCCATGCTGCTCGGGGATGAACCAAGCGAGCGCCGCCACCACCAGGATCGCGCGATCGGAGCGCGCCAGTGCCATCCTGCCATCCGGGATGGAAAGGAGCTGGGACAGAAGCGCGGCCAGCGCGAACGCTTCGCCGGCATTGAACTCGACGAGATGCTGTGCGGTCTGCGCCTTTTCGAACAGGTGGCGCTGCACGATCGCCGACAGCATGGTGCCCGCGGAGAAGATCAGCACGGCCCAGGCGGCAGCCCGGTCGGCGAGTCCCGCAGGGCCCGTGCCCGACCGCATGCCGATGCCGCGCCGCGCGCGCTCGATCATGGCCAAACCGTCAGGCCTGCGGCTTGGCATTGCGGAATCGCCGGCGGCGCAGGAAGGCCACGGTACCGCCGACGAGGATCAGACTGAGGGCGGCATTGACCTCCGGCGAGGGAGCACCCCCGGTATTGCCGCCGGACCCGCCACCCACGGAACTCAAACTGAAGGACGATCCTGCGAAGATCCCGGCGCTGAAGAGGGATGTCGAGGCGGCCGTCCCCGTAGTGGCCGGCGCCGCTGCCGGAGCGGCGTTCTGCTTCCCGTTCGTCAACGTGCTGTCCCAGCCGCCCGCGAGGGCGTTCCCGCGGCCGGCCCAGGCGGGACTGCACAGATTAACCGCGACCACTGCAAAGCAGGCTATACTTACGTACTTCATCTTTGCACCCACCCATACTGATAATCCCATGAGGCGGCCGTTGCGGCAACGAATGCAAGCAGTGTTTGATTTATTCGGATCCGATTCACATGTTTATCGCAGTGTTAATCATGTTTTTGCGTATTAACCGTGATAGGCGATGCGAAGTTAAGTAGATACTGCGCATCTCTATTAAGCTTGACAGTTCTGGAGGCGATGGCGCGCCACCACCCTTCGCGGCTCGACCCGTTCAATCGCCGCGAAATCCGGAGACCGCGATAGGCTGCGGCAGGCATGCTCCCCGCCGATGCGGATGTCGGTTCGGCGCACGATGGCGGTTCGGAGCAAAGGCTTCGCGTCATGCCTGCTCTGAGCGCGCTCGGACCTGGTTCCCGCCAACCGGCGGCGATCCGCAGGCACTGCCCGTGCAGAGCACGATCGTTGACGCTTGGGTCGTCAAAATCAGGTGTTGCCGAGCGGCTCAGCGCATAGTGAACTATGGTTAAACGATCTATTTACCAATAAACTCTTCTCATATCACTACATGCGGCCGTGAGAAGTGTGTCGTGAGCGAAGTCCAGAACGTTCTTGAGGGTCCGTGTCCCCGGCCCGCCGACAGGATCGGCTCGGGTCGTGTCGCCCTGTTCGACGGGCGATCCGACAGGCGCCTGCGCCCTGTCCCGTGCCTGGACGTCCGGGCGCCCGCGCTGCCCGATTGGAGTGGGCTGGTCGATCTGGTGCGCGCGGCTGCACGCCGTCTGCGCCAAATCGAGGTGCATGCCCAGGACCAGAATCGCTCCTGCAGACAGGCGTTGCGGCGTGCCCGCGACGCGGTCGTCGCTGCAGAGCGGCAAGCCCAACGAGCCGAATCCTTGGCCGACGTGGTTGGCCACCGTGTGGACGCTCGGATCGCCGCCGCCGCGGCGCGGGCCAATGCTGCCGAAGCCGGCGCGCGAGCGGCCGACGCACGGGCGAACCAAGCCGGGGCGTTGGCCGCGCGCGTACAGGCGGCGATCCTGTCGGAATTCCCGGACCCGAACGCGCAGGTCGCGGCATGAGCGCGCCAACCGCATCTTCATCACCCGCGCCGCAGCCTCAGCCGAAGCCGGGCGGCAAGCCGGTGCCGGATCCGCGCCGGATGCCTGTCCTCGTGGTCGACGACGTGCCCCTGATCCGCTCGGTGGTCCGTGCCGTCCTCGAACAGATCGGCGTTCGCGACGTGCGCGAGGCCCCTGACGGTACCGCGGCGCTGGCGATGCTGAGCGCGCATGCCTACGGCCTCGTCATCTCGGACCTGCACATGTTCCCGATGACCGGCTTCGAGCTGCTCCGCCATGTGCGGGAAGATCGGCGCCTGCGCGAGACGCTGTTCGTGATGATGACCACGAAGGAGCACGCCCACGCCTTCACGGCCGTGCGGCGGGCCGGCGTCAACGCCTGCTTGGTCAAGCCCTTCATGCCGGCCGATCTGCGCCGGACCCTCGCGGAGGTCTGGCCGGCCTGATTGCGGTCCGGGCCCTCTCGCGTTTCAGCGGATTGCGGTCTCCCGCCGTGCACCCGCCTTAACCCTGTCCGGACAGTTTTGGGATTCGCGATCGATTTGGATGTGAAGCCGACAGGGAATGGCTCTACTGTTTCCGCAGTGGTGCGCTGGCGAATGCGCACCGTGATCTTGCATTTTTACAGGTGGAGCGATGCGGGGCGCCCGGCTCGGCTATGTCGACACGATCCGCGGCCTTGCCGCCCTGGCGGTGATCTATTTCCATTTCGCGGACCATCTCGTGAAGACCGGACAGGCGGGGGGCGGGCTCGAGCGGGCCTTGTTCCAGGCGCTCACCCAGTCCGTCGATCTCGGCAAGGTCGCGGTGGTGATGTTCTTCGCCGTCTCGGGTTTCGTCGTGCCCTACTCGCTCGACGCCCGCAGCCGAACCCCCATCCGGGATTTCGCGATCGGCCGGTTCTTCCGCCTGTATCCGGCCTATTGGCTGTCGATCCCCATGGGCATCTGCGCCTTCTACCTCGCTTTGGGCCGGGATCTCCCGGTCTCGACCGTGCTGGCCAACCTGACGATGCTCCAGCAATTCGCCGGCATCGAGAACATCATCGGCCTGTACTGGACCTTGCAGATCGAGCTGATCTTCTACGGGCTCTGCGTGCTCCTGTTCTGCGCCGGCCTGCTCCAGCGGACGCGGGGCCTCGCGGGCGCGGCGATGGTGATGCTGGCGGCGGCCGTCCTGATGGCGGTGGCGCGCTATCATCTCGGCAAGGCCCTGCCGGTGGCGCTGCCGCTGGCCCTGGCGATCATGTTCTGGGGGACGCTCTGGCGCCGCTGGCATGTCGATGGGCAAGGGGAGGGGCCGCGGGAAGGGCAGCCGGAGACCCGCCGGGCCGCCCTCGGACTCCTCGCCCTGATCGCACTGGCGATCCCCGTCATCTCGGTGCTCGCCTACGGGCGTGACCTCGGATTTGGCGAGACGTGGTACCGCTACACCGCCACCTACTGGGTCGCGCTCCTGCTCTTCGCCCTGATGACCACGCGCTGCCGGATCGAGGCGCCGCTCTTCGCGTGGCTCGGCGCGGTAAGCTACGGCCTCTACCTGTTCGGCCCGGTCGCCCAGGAGGTGGTGATCGCCGCCGCCCGGTCCACGGGTCTCGTCGTTCCCGGCCACGCGCTGATCGCTGCCGCGATGCTGGTCGCGCTGGCCATCGCGGCCCCGGTCCATCGCTTCGTCGAGCGGCCCTGCATCCGGCTGGGCCGGCGCCTGATCGCGGATCGCTCGCATCCCGGGATTCCAAAGGGCTTGCCCTTCGGTCGGTTGCCAGGGTGAAGCCCTGGCGCGCGTCGCGTTGAAGCCCGACGACAGGGAATAGCGTGACAGCAGGGCGCTGCCCTGCACCCGCAAAAGGTCCCGGACCTTTTGAAACCGGACCGTCAAGGCCCGCCCGTCACCGCCCCCCGGCGCTGCGGCGCGTGCGCCGCTCGGCCTTGCGGGTCGCGGTCTCGCGCAGGTGCTGCTCGATGGATTCGTTGGCGCGGCCGCGCATGTGGCGGATCGCCTCCACGTCGTCGAAGGTCTCGGGGAAGCGTCGCGATAGCCAGAGATAGGCGCTCGCGAGCTTCACCGTCCGCTCCTGATAGTCGAGCGCGCCCGCGAGGTTCCCGCGCAGCGCCGGGACCGTGAGGCCCGCGGCCCGCGCCTGGCACCAGCGCTCCAGCAAGCCCATGGCGATCTCGTCGCGCCGGTCGATCGGGCAGACCGAGAAGGCGAACTTTTCCTCGATCGGCAGCCGGGCCCGGTCGACCGTCCGGGCGACGTCGAGCACCTCCTCAAGCGCCGAGGGCTGGAACGGCGAGCCGGCGTAGAAGGTCGCCCGGGCGAAATGGGTCAGCACCTCGTACAGGCTGTGGGTGCGCATCTCCTCGGCGACCGAGCGGATCGCCCCGAGATCCGGGCGGACGAAGAAACGCGTGTCGGCCGCCGGTGCCGTCGGGGCGCCCGAGAGGGCGGTGCGGATCGGCTCGGCGGCATAGGGGTCGGTCGCCGCCACGTAGCCGACATCCTGATGCCCGTAGCGGCCGGCCCGGCCGGCGATCTGCCGGATCTCGGAATGGGTCAGCGCCCGCTCGGCGGTCCCGTCCCATTTGCGCACCGTCGAGAACACGATCCGCTTGAGCGGCCCGAGATTGAGCCCCATGCCGATCGCGTCGGTGGTCACCAGCACGTTGGCCTCGCCGGAGCGGAAGCGCGCGGCTTCGGCCCTGCGGACCTCCGGCGACAGGGCACCGTAGATCGTCGCCACCCGGTGGCCGCGCGCCACAAGGATCTCGCGGTTCTCATGGACCGCCCGACGGGAGAAGGCCACGACCGCGTCGCCCGGCTCGACCTTCTCCAGGGGCACCGGCTCCTCGATGAGCAGGAGCGGCGACTTGCGGGTGAAGGGGATCACCTCCAGGGACTCGTTGGCGGCCTCCGCGGCCCGGCGGACATACGACAGGGCGTCGTCCGAGCCGCAGACGATCACGGTGCGGGCCGCGACGCCGAACAGCGCGTTGGTCCAGGCCCAGCCGCGGTCGGGATCCGACAGCATCTGGATCTCGTCGATCACCGCCACGTCGATGGGCCGGGTCAGGTCGGCGGTCTCGATGGTGCGGGCGGTGTGGGTCGGGTTCGCCTCGCCCAGCACCTCCTCGCCGGTGATCATGCCGGCGCGCAGGCCGCGCTCGCGCAGGGCCTCGTAGTTCTCCAGCGCCAGGAGGCGCAGCGGCGCGAGATAGGCGCCGGTCTCGGCCTCCGTCAGGTGCTGCAGGGCCGCGTAGGTCTTGCCGGAATTGGTCGGCCCCATGTGGAACAGGATTTTCCGGTTGAGGCGCCGGGCGGCCGTGAAGCGTTCGATATAGGCGCCGAACCCGACCTGATCGCGCAGGCGGCGCAGGCGCGAGCCTTCACGCGCTACCGCCTTGGCGTGCCGGCGCACGGGGGTGAGCGTGTCGTTGAGGGAACGCGGGAGTTTCGCGCCGTAGGTGAACACCCGCGACCGTAGGGAGCGATCCATGTGGGCGATGTAGGCGGCGGCATCCGCCCCGACCTCGCGGAGATCCACGAGGAGCTGCGCCCGCAGCCGGTCGACCGGCTTGTGCAGGCTGCGGGTGGCGTCGAGCGCAGTGCGCGCGAGGGCCTCGCGCAAGGGCTCCAGGCCGAGGGTGGGGTCGTTGCGGGCCGCCATGCGGGCGAGGATCGCGGCGGCCTCCGGGTCCGGGGCGATGTCGAGCCGCAGGTCCAGCCGGCCGTTGTCGAGGAGCGGGATCTCGGTCCGGACCAGCCACGTGATCCGGTGGTCCTTGGTCACCACGGCCCGCAGGGTCGGGATCGCCTTCCGGATCGCCGGAACGCCGGTCTCCGCGAAGGCCCGGGCCGCCCGCATCGCGCGCAACACCTGGGCGACGCGCTCGTCCTCCACCTCTGCGCCGTACTCGGGCAGTTCGAGATGGGCGAGCAGCCGGTCGAGATCGACCGCCTCCGGCGACAGGCCGAGCCTCCCCAGGGCCTCGATCAGGCTCTCGATCGTCGGACGGGGACGCCTGCGCGCCATGCGGTCACCTTCGGCAGAAGCGTCTCACGCCAACCCGGACGGGATCGGGCGCGTTCCGATCCCGACCATGCGTCGCGCCGACGCCGCGCGCCACATCAAACGTGACGCTTGGATTCAGTCTTCGCGAGGCTGGGCGATGGGTGGCCCACCGCCATGGGTCGCTCGGCTGCGCCCGCGATGACGGCTGCGGGCGATACGGCATTGCGGTCTGGGCGGGTGTGCGCCTGCTCGGAAGGGGGCGGGTCGCCTCTCCCGTGTGAGCTTGCGGGTTCCCACTTTGGGGCCGGCCACCTCGGTTCAGGGTCGAGCGTAGGTCCCCTCTCCCGCGCGGCAGAGGGACAGGGTGAGGGATGAGAACTGTCCGGATCAGGCGCGACCGGTACGTGCCGCGATGGCGCGCTCGATCCTGAACCTTCTCGTCCCTCACCCCAACCCTCTCCCGCACGGGAGAGAGGGGCCCGTTGCGCTCGGGCATCGACACCGGCGTCCACCCGGGATCTGTGAACATCGTAGCCCGCACGCGGGGGAGGCCCCTCGTGCGCCGGTGCCTCCCTCAAACCTGTGCAGCCCGTAGCGATGACGCCCTCCTCACGGAAGCCGCGCCGTCTCGGCCAGCCAGCCGCAGAAGGCGCGGATCGCCGGATCCTCCGTGCGCGTCTCCGGGACGTAGGTGTAGTAGCTCCGCGCCGGCAGTGCGGGCCCCGTGAAGGGCAGGACGAGGCGCCCTGCCGCCACGTCGTCGGCGATCAGGCGCTCGGGCCCCATGGCGATCCCCAGCCCGTCGAGGGCGGCCTGGAGCGTCAGGTAGAAATGCTCCAGCGTCACCGAGGCCTGAGGCGTCAGGTCCTGTACGCCGGCCGCCCGCAGCCAGTCGGGCCAGACCCGCGGCAGCGTCGCGGCGTGCAGCAGGGTGTGCTGCCGGAGCTGCGCGGGTTCGTCCAGGGGCAGGCGCCGCAGCAGAGCCGGGCTGCAGACCGGGATGCGCCGCTCGGACAGGAACGGCTCCGCCACGTGGCCCGGGCGGGTCTCCGGTCCGCCCCGGATCGCCACGTCGAACGGCTCGGTCAGGCGCGCCAGGGGCACGTTGGAGGTGGTCAGCCGCAGCTCGATCGACGGGTTGACCCGCTGGAAGCCGGACAGGCGCGGGATCAGCCAGCGCAGGGTGAAGGTTGCCAGCGCGTTGACGTGGAGCAGGTGCGGGCGCCCCCGCTCCGCCTGACGGGCGGTCGCCAGGGCGATGCGGTCGAGGGCGGCGCCGATCTCGGCCGCGTAGGCGGCTCCGGCCTCGGTGAGCACGACCCGGCGGTTGTGGCGCTCGAACAGGGGCACGCCCAGCCAGTCTTCCAGCGTCTGCACCTGCCGGCTCACCGCCCCGTGGGTGACGTGCAACTCGTCCGCCGCCCGGGTGAAGCTTGCGTGGCGCGCTGCGGCTTCAAAAGCTTTCACGGCGTTCAGGGGGGGCAGCCGGCGATGCACGGGTCAGGTTTCCTCACGCGCGGGTCAGCATAAGTCGTTTGTCAGCCTTGAACCAGGCGGCCATCCTGTGACGGCAGCCAGAAGGTGACAGGATGGCCCTCGCATCGAACCTGACCGTGTCGTCCGAGCCCACAGCTCCCCAGGAGACGCGGCGCATCCTCGCGGTCACGGGGCTGAACCACGCCCTGCACGACGGTTATACCGACCTGATCTACGTGCTGCTGCCGGTCTGGCAGGCCGAGTTCGGCCTCGACTACGTCGCCCTCGCGCTGCTGCGCTCGCTCTATAACGGTGCCCTGGCGGCGCTGCAGATGCCGGCGAGCCGCTTGGCCCAATCGCTCGGCGCCCGGACTGTCCTGGCGCTCGGCACCCTGCTCAGCGCCCTGGGCTATGCCGTCGCGGGTGCCTCGGGCGGCCTGATCGGGCTCGGGGTCGGCCTGCTCCTCGGCGGCGCGGGCAGCAGCACCCAACATCCCCTGGCCTCGGCGGTGATCGCCCGGGCCTACGGACCCGGAGCCCGGGGCCCGCTGGGCACCTACAACTTCACCGGCGATCTCGGGAAGGCGGCGGTTCCGCCGCTGGTCGGCTTCCTGCTGACGCTGACGGGCTGGCGCCACGCCCTCTGGGTGGTGGCGGGCGTCGGCCTCGCGGTGGCGCTCGCCGTCGGCCGCCTGCTGCCGCGTGATCCTGACTCACACAAGGCCGATCCGGGCCCGGCCGCGCGGAAACCGGCGCGCGCCGATGGTGTGTCGGCGGGCCGGGCCGGGTTCCGGCTCCTCGTCGCGATCGGCATGCTCGACAACGCCGCCCGGCCGGCCTTCCTGATCTACCTGCCGTTCCTGATGCAGGAGAAGGGCGCGGCGCTGACCACGGTCGGCCTCGCGCTGTCCCTCGTCTTCATCGGCGGCGCCCTGGGCAAGGCCGTCTGCGGCCGGATCGGCGAGCGCCTCGGCGTGACCCGCACCGTGATCCTCACCGAATCCGGGACCGCCGGGATGATCCTGGCGGTGATCGCGCTGCCGCTGGCGCCCGCACTGCTCCTGCTGCCGTTGCTCGGCGTGATGCTGAACGGCACCTCCTCGGTGCTCTACGGCACGGTTCCGGAGCTGGCGCCGGACGGCCAGGTCGAGCGGGCCTTCGCGGTGTTCTACACGTGGACCCTCGGCGGCAGCGCGCTGGCGGCGCCGCTGCTCTACGGGCGGCTCGGCGACGCGGCCGGCCCGCACTGGGCGGCGGCGGCTGCGGCCGCGACGGCGCTCGCCGCGGTGCCGCTCATGCTGGCGCTGGCGCCCGCCCTCAGGGATGGATCCGCGCGGCGCCCGGCCTGACGCCGGCCTCGTTCAGAGGCTCCCGATCACGCTGACCCGCACGGAATCGGACCGTCCGTCCACCGCGATGTCCCGGACCGCCTCCGGTGCGACGCGAGCCGCCCGGTAGACCGCCTCCGACACCACGGCCACGCAGCCGAGGCGCTTGGTCAGTCCCTGAAGGCGCGCGGCGACGTTGACGGTGTCGCCGAGCGCGGTGAAGCGGGCGTCGGTGGCATCGCCCATCTCACCGACGATCGCCGGGCCGGCATGCACGCCGATACCGTAGCGCAGGATGTGCTCCAGATCCTCCGCCAGCAGGTGGTTCAGGGCGGCGACGGACTCGCCGATGAGGTCCACCGACCGCAGGGCGTCCCGGGCGGCCTGCTCGGGCTCGCCCTCCAGGCCGAACAGGGCCAGCAGCCCGTCGCCCAGGAACTGGTTGGTCGAGCCACCCGCGGCCCGCACGGCCTCGCCCACCGCGCCGAGGAAGCGGTTGATGATGAACACCGTGTCGTAAGGCAGCCGCTCCTCGGCGAGCCGGGTGGAGCCGCGCAGGTCCACGAACATCGCCACGATGAAGCGTTCCTCGCCGGATTCCGCCCGGTCGAGCAGGTCGGTCGGGCGTATCCGCGGCTGCGGCGGCAACAGCGGCACCACCGCGAGGTCGGTCTCGGGCCGGAACTGGCAGGCGAGGCGCACCCCCGGCCCGGCGGCGATGCGCGCCAGCACCGCCCCCTCGGCCCGGCCGGGCGGCGGCGTGCCGTCGCTGCCATCCGTTACCCGGATCCGGCAGGTCGAGCACCGGCCGCGGCCGCCGCAGACGCTGGCATGCGGGATCCGGTTGCGCCGGCTCGCCTCCAGCACGCTGGTGCCCCGGGGCACGCGGATCATCCGCCCGTCGGGATAGCTGAGCCGGACCGTCCCGCGCTTGATCTCCGCGAGCGTCCGCACCCCGCGCGCCACGATGACGGCCGCCACGAGGCCGGCGTAGATGAGGAGCATCCGGTCCCGGATGTCGGCGAGCCGTGCCACCTGATCGGGCAGGCCGACATGGATGGGCTGGAGCGCCACTGCCCGCCACGCGGGATCCTGGGCCAGGGCGCGGATCGCCCGGCCGCCCTGCGCAAAGCCGAGCAGCGCCACGACCGGTACCAGCACCGCCAGTGCCAGCAGCGCCGGCGCCGCGCGCCCGA
This sequence comes from Methylobacterium sp. GC_Met_2, assembly GCF_026540795.1. Taxonomy (NCBI): domain Bacteria; kingdom Pseudomonadati; phylum Pseudomonadota; class Alphaproteobacteria; order Hyphomicrobiales; family Methylobacteriaceae; genus Methylobacterium; species Methylobacterium sp. GC_Met_2. The sequence goes on along the minus strand of NZ_JALNUM010000103.1, from coordinate 10,768 downwards.
AGCCGGGCTTCAGCCGCAGCCAGTAATACAGGCCCGCGCAGCCATGGACCCAGGCGACGACCAGCATGGTCGCCTGCATCGCGCCGAGCATCGGGGCCGCGACCCAGAAGGCGTAGAGTTCCTGCGCGTAGCCCTTGTCGAGCCCCTCGGTGGCGAAGGCGATCCGGGTCCCGGCGATGTGGCTGACGAGCAGCGGCGGGATCAGGAGGCCGGAGCCCAGTTGCAGGATCTCGCCAGCCCGCAGGCGGAAGAAGCGGCTCGCGTAGAGGGCCTGGAGCCCGAGCAGGATGTGGAGCGAGAGCGCGCCGTACAGGAGCGCGAGCCCCAGCGGGTTGAGCCAGAGGGCCGTGACGACGTCGAGGCCGTCCTCCATAGCGGCCAGGGAGACGTTGCCGAGCGTGTGGTTGATCAGGTGGGTCAGCACGTAAGCAAACAGCACCAGACCGCTCGCTAGGCGGAGGCGGCGCAGGGTCAGGGGCGACCGCCGCGGCGCGGCGACAGACGGCCGGGTGCCGGTGGGCTCTCCGGCGGGTTGCAGCGTCGCGATCGCGGCTGTGCGCGTCATGCTGGGGTCCGAAGGGATCGGCCGGCGGCTCGCATTCGCCGACCTTCGTACCATCAAGACGTGTATTGCGCCCGATCTATTTCGTTGCTTGCGTGTTCGCCGCGCTGCGTGGCGGGTCGACCTGGCGGCCTGCCGCGGGGTACCTCCGTCGACGCGGCACCCCGAACCTCGAGCCGAACCCCGGGATCCGATGCTGGACTTCGACTTCGCCCGACCGGCCGCCGCGGTGGCGACGGACCTGATCGGCGCCGGCCTGTTCGTCGATGGGGCGGGCGGCGTCATCGTCGAGACGGAGGCCTATGACCGGACCGACCCCGCCTCCCACAGCTTCAACGGCCCCACCCGGCGCAACGCCAGCATGTTCGGGGCCCCCGGGACGGTCTACGTCTACCGCTCCTACGGGATGCACTGGTGCCTGAACCTCGTGTGCGAGCCCGGAAGCGCGGTGCTGATCCGGGCGCTGGCGCCGACCGAGGGCCTGCCCGTCATGCAGGCCCGGCGGGGTCTGGACGAGGCGCGGCTGCTCTGCGCCGGGCCCGGCCGCCTCTGTCAGGCCCTCGGCGTCACCGGCGCCCAGGACGGCCGGCCGGTCGGGCGGGCGCCCTTCCGGTTCACGCCCCGCACGGAGCCGGCCGACGTGGTGAGCGACCGGCGGATCGGGATCACCCGCGGCGCCGAGACGCCCTGGCGCTTCCTGCTCGCGGGCTCCCGGTTCGTCAGCCGGCCGGTGCGCAGGCCCGGCCCGGCCAGCGGGACCGCGTGAGACGCTCCGACCCGGAGATGGGTTGGGCGGACGGTCTCACCCCGCCGTGAGCGCCGAGTCCGGCAGGCGCAGCACGATCCGGTACTCGGAGGCGTCGTGGCTGCGCTCCACGGTCGCTTCGAGCTGGCGCAGGGACATCTCGACCAGCAGCGAGCCGAAGCCCCGGCCCGGCCGCGGCTCGGCCACCCGGGCCATCCGCTCGCACCAGTCCAGGATCAGCCCGTCCGGCCCCCGGTCCCAGGTCACCGACAGGGACCCGTCCTCGGCTCCGAGCGCCCCGTACTTCACGGAGTTGGTCGCCCATTCGTGCAGGATCATCGCCAGGGACGACACGTGCCGCCAGTTGATCGCCACGAGCGGTCCCTCGATCACCGTCGGGACATGGTCGCGGTACGGGCGCAGGGTCGCGCCGATCAGGCCCGCGAGGTCGCTCAGGCCCTGGCCGTCGGTGGGGTCGGCGAGCGAATGGGCCCGGCCCAGCGCCGAGATGCGGTCGCGCATGTCGGAGGCGAAGATTCCGATCTCGCGGTGCGTGCGCGAGCCCGCCGAGATCATGCCGCCGATGATCGCGAACAGGTTCTTCACGCGGTGGTTCATCTCGCGCAGCATCAGGTCGCGGGTCTCGGCGAGCGCGTATTCCGGCGAGACGTCGATGCAGACGCCGACGATCCGCTTCCGGTCGCCGCTCCGGGTCGGACGCCCGTAGCTCCGGATGTGCCGGGGGGCGTGGTCGATCGCCCGCACGCGCAGGCGCGCTTCGAACTCGTCGAGCCCGTGGGCGGCCTCGGCCAGCGCCGCCTCCAGGCCGACCCGGTCCTCCGGCACCACGCTGGCGACCAGGGCCGGGACCGGGTGCGGCGTGTCGGGGGCGAGGCCGAAGATCGTGCCGGCGGTGCTGTCGACCACGATGGTCCCGGCGTCGGGGCAGTATTCCCAGACGCCGATCCCACCCGCCTTGACGGCCAGTTCCAGCCGCTCGCGCTCCGCCGCGAGCTGGCGCTCCAGCGACAGGGCCTCGGTGATGTCGGTCAGCACCAGGGTGGCGCCGTCGATGCTGCCGTTCTGCAGGCGATAGGGCAGGACGCGTAAGGACAGCGTCCGGTCGCCGTCCCGGGTGGTGAGGCGCCGCTGGATGGCCGAGCCGCCGGTACAGACCGCCTGCGCGTCGTGCAGATAGTCCTGGCCGGCGAGCCGGCCCGCGACATCGGCCAGCGGCCGGCCCCGGTCGCCGGGCTGAAGCGGGAAGATCGCGGTGGCCGCCGCCGTGAAGCTGCGCACCCGCAGCGCCCGGTCCAGCACGATGACGGCGAGGTCGGTCGATTCGAAGAAGTTGCGCAGGTCGGCGTTGGCGATGGTGAGCTGCTCGACCTTGATCTTCAACTCGTCGTTGACCGTGGACAGCTCCTCGTTCGTCGACTGGAGCTCCTCGTTCATCGACATCATTTCTTCGTTGGAGCTCTTCAGCTCCTCGTTCGTCGTCTCCAATTCCTCGACGGTCGAGCGCAGCGTGTAGCGCGTGCGCAGCAATTCCTCTTCCAGCGCCTCGACATGGTCGCCGCCCGCGTCTAGGTCGAGCAGGTCGAGTTCGCTCGACGGCTCAAAGGCGCTGGTGTCGCGCAGGACCAGCAGCATCGAGCCGTCCGGCAGCGGATCGCAGATCAATTCGACCTGCTGCAGGCCGTATTCCGAGCGCACCTCCACGTTCCGGACCGCCACGCGCTTGCGCGCGTCCCGGGTCCGCCGGAGCAGGGGGCCGATCACGTCGCGCAGGCCCGGCCGCGCCAGCGTGATCGCGCTGGTGCCGCCGGTGCGCGTCACCGGGAAGTCGAAGTAGCGGCTCAAGGGCCCGTAGGCACTGATGATGCCGCCATCCTCGTTCAGCACCATGCTGGGCGGTGCGTAGCGCTCGATCACGCGCCGCACCGCCGCCGACTCGTCGGCGATCGACGGTTCGCCCCGGCGCTCCTCGCGCCCGCCGCGCCGGATTTCGCCGCGCCGGGCGCTGCCGGGCAGATCGATCGGGTATTGCGGCGAGCCCGGCGGCCGCTCGAACAGGCGCGCGTGCTGGTCGAGGACGGGGAACAGGTGCTCGAACCGGCTCACGCTCTCGGAGGGGCCGAGGAACAGGTAGCCGCCCGGCCGCACCGCGTAGTGGAACAGCGGCACCACCGATTGCTGGAGACGCTCGTCGAAATAGATCAGCAGGTTGCGGCAGGAGAGCAGGTCGATCCGGGAGAAGGGCGGATCCTTGACCAGGCTGTGGCTGGAGAAGCGGATCAGGTCGCGGATCTCGGCCGCGATGGTGAAGCGTTCGGCATGCGGGACGATGTAGCGCTCGCGCATCGGGGCCGGGATGTCGGCCAGAGCCGCGGCCGGATAGCTCGCCTCCCGGGCGATCTGGAGCATGCGCTCGTCGATGTCGGTGGCGAAGATCTGCACGGCCAGCGGCAGGTCGAGGCTGCGGGCAGCCTCGGCGAACAGCATGGCCATGCTGTAGGCCTCCTCGCCGCTGGAGCAGCCCGGGATCCAGACCCGGATGTCCTCGTCCGGATCGCGGTTGCGCAGCAGCGGCTCGACCACCCGCTCCCGCAAGGTCTCGAACAGCTCGGCGTCGCGGAAGAAGCGGGTGACGTTGATCAGGAGGTCGCGGAACAGAGCCTCGCACTCGCCCTTGTCGGCGCGGACGCGGGCGAGATAGGCCCGGCCGGATTCGGAGCCCAGCACGTGCATGCGCCGCTCGACCCGGCGCCCGAGGGTGGTGCGCTTGTAGCCGGCAAAATCATGGCCCACGGCGGCGCGGAGCACCCGGCACAAGTCGTCGAGATAATCGGCCACCGCGCCCGATTCCGCATCGCCCGCATCGGTGCCGCGGCGGCGGAAGAAGGCCGAGAGGCAATCCACGATCTCGCCCGGCGGCTGCACGAAGTCGACGAGGCCGGTGCCGACCGCCGAGACCGGCATACCGTCGTAGCGGGCGGTGTCCGGCTGCTGCACCACGCAGACGCCGCCATGCTCCTTGATGGCGCGCAGGCCGGTGGTCCCGTCGGCGCCGGTGCCCGACAGGATCACGCAGGCTGCGTTGGCCTGCTGATCGACGGCGAGCGACAGGAAGAAGTCGTCGATCGGCCGGCGCAAGCCCCGCGGCTGCACGAACTGCGTGAGTTCGAGGACGCCGTTCTGGATGACTAGGCCCCGGCCCGGCGGGATGATGTAGACCTTGTCGCCGGTGATCCGCTCGCCGCCCTCGCACTGGAGCACCTCCAGCCCGGTATGCCGATCCAGCAGCTGGGCCAGCATGCTCTCGTGGTTGGGATCGAGATGCTGGACGATAACGAAGGCCATGCCCGTCGGCGTCCGGGCGCGGGCCAGCATCTCGCGCAGGGCTTCGAGCCCGCCCGCCGAGGCCCCGATCCCCACCACCGGCCCGGTGAAGGGCGCGGCCACGACCTGACCGGCGCCACCCAGGACTTCCGGGGCTCCCGCCCCGGGCTCGTCAAGGAAATCCTGGTGCATCGAGATCCGCGAGGGTGAGCTTCGCCTGCGCGACGGTGGCGACGGTGTTGGCGATCGTCATCAGGGACCCCTCGATGACGATGCCGCTCTCCGCAAGCGTCGGCCTCAACCGGGACAAGGTCCGGCTCAGTTCGATATCGTACGCAGAAAGCAACTCCGGTTGCGAGCGGCTGATGTCGAATTGGGATGCGAAAAGAAAGCGCACCTCGCCCGAAAGCGCCTTCAATTTCGACATGTACAGCAGATTGACGAACGGCCGCCCATCCTTGCGGAAATTCACGATCGTCGTCCGCACGGCATTGATCCGATCGTCTTCGAGGAAGGCGCGAATCTTGGCGCGGGCCTCCCGGTTCTCCGCATCCCTCTGCAGGACGCGGCAATTGCGGCCGACGACGTCCGTCGCGTCATACCCGGTCAGCTGGTGGAAAGGCGCATTCACCAGCAGCAGCGGGTTGTCGGCGGTGACGGCGGCCAGAGCGAGGGCGATGTGGGAGCTGTCGAAATAGCTCTTCAGTTCGGCCGGAACGTTCTGCGTATCCACGGCAGATCCTCTGTCGCCTCACCGTTCGGCCCGTCGCGGCCGGTCCGGCCCGTCCCACTGGCCGGCCCGCCACCTTAAGAACGGCCACGCTGTCTGGTTCCCTGTCGGAGGCCAGAGCGGCGTTCTGGCAGAACGCGCGGGTCCAGCGTAGCGCTGGTGCCTAGATCGTGACCGGCTGACGTCCGATCGCATCGGGTGTGGCAGCATCGGCGGGCGGAGAGCTCGCAGCGGAAGCTGCCGGTTCGAAGGCCGTTGTCGCCAGTGCAGTCAGAGCAGAATCCGAATCGAACGAAACGATGCGCAGGAGCGTCGCGGCGGCCGGTTCCAGGCTCTCGCGTCCCTGTTCCCAGTTGCGCGAAGTGACGAGCGGAATTCCGAGCGCGACAGGCCCCCTCTCCCGCTCGGGAGAGGGGACCCGAGCACGACCCTGAACCGGTGGTGCCAGACCGGATGTGTGAATCCGCAAGCCCATGCGGGCGAGGAATAGGGTGAGGGATCAGGCCTATCCAAGCGAAGCGCGCCCGTCCGGCGCGTCGATGGCGCGCCCAATCCGGTGAGTTCTCGTCCCTCGCCCCAACCCTCTCCCGCCCGGGAGAGGGGGCCCGTCGCGCTCTGCCGCCCGCCTCAGCCCTCGCCCGCAATGATCCCCCGGATCCGGGTGGCGAGCGCCTCCAGCGCGAAGGGTTTTGTCATCACCCGCATGCCGGGGCCGAGATGGCCGTGGTTGAGGGCGGCGTTCTCGGCGTAGCCGGTGATGAACAAGACCTTGAGGTCCGGCCGGTGCCGGCGCCCGGCCTCGGCCATCTGTCGGCCGTTCATGCCGCCGGGCAGCCCGACATCGGTGATCAGCATGTCGATGCGCACATCCGATTCGAGCACCTTCAGGCCGGAAGCCCCATCGGCCGCCTCGATCGCCGCGTAGCCGAGATCCTCCAGCACCTCGGTCACCAGCATCCGCACGGTGGGCTCGTCGTCCACCACCAAGACGGTCTCGCCCTGCTCGGCACGCGGCGCGTGGGCGAGATCGGGCAGGGTCGTGTCCCCCTCCGCCTCGCCGAGATGGCGGGGCAGGTACAGGCAGACCATCGTGCCCTGGCCGAACTCCGAGTAGATCCGGACCTGCCCGCCCGACTGCTTGGCGAAGCCGTAGATCATCGACAGGCCGAGGCCGGTGCCTTCGCCGATGGGCTTTGTCGTGAAGAACGGGTCGAACGCCTTGGCGGCGACGTCCGCCGTCATGCCGGTGCCGTTGTCCGAGATGCAGAGGGTCACGTACTGCCCCGGCTCCAAATCGCGCGCCTGCGCGGCCCTGTGGTCGAGCCAGCGGTTCGCCGTCTCGATGACGATGCGGCCGCCATCGGGCAGGGCGTCCCGGGCGTTGAGGCACAGGTTGAGGAGCGCGTTCTCGAGCTGACGCGGATCGACCAGCGTCGGCCACAGGCCGCCGGCCCCGATCGACTCGATCGCCACCGCGGGGCCGACCGTGCGGCGCACCAGCTCCATCATGCCCTCGACGAGACGGTTCACGTCGGTGGGCTTCGGATCGAGGGTCTGGCGGCGCGAGAAGGCGAGCAGGCGGTGGGTCAGGGCGGCGGCGCGCCGGGCCGCCCCCTGGGCCGCGCCGATATAGCGGTCGAGATCCGCGACCCGGCCCTGCAGCATCCGGGTCTGCATCAGCTCCAGGGAGCCGACGACCCCGGCCAGCATGTTGTTGAAGTCGTGGGCGAGCCCGCCGGTCAGTTGACCGACCGCCTCCATCTTCTGCGATTGCCGCAGGGCCTCCTCGGCCCGCATCAGCTCGGCGGTCCGTTCGGCGACGCGCTGCTCCAGCGTCTCGTTGAGGCTGCGCAAGGCCGCAGCGGCCCGGTCCCGCTCCGCTTCGACGGCCCGGCGCTCGTCCACGTCGATCAGGACCCCCGGAAAGCTGAGCGGCGTGCCATCGGGCCCGTGGTCGACGCGGCCGTTCGCCTCCAGCCAGTAGTAGCGCCCGTCGGCGCGGCGGACCCGATACTGGTGCGCGTAGGCCCCGCCGCGGGCGATCGCGGCCTCGATCGCCGCGGCGAGCCCCGCCCTGTCGTCGGGATGGACGGTCGCCACCACCTGGGCCAGGCTCAGGCCCTCGCGCCCCAGGGCCGGATCGAGGCCGAAACTCCGCGCAAACGCCTCGTCCACGGTGAACCGGTCGCTCGGCAGGTCCCACAGCCACGTGCCGATGATCGCGCCCGCTGCCAGGGCGAGCTGGACGCGCTCGCTGTTCGCGCGGGCCGAGGCCTCGCTGGCGCGCAACGCATCCTCCGCCTTTCGGCGCGCCGTGATGTCTCGGAACAGCACCGAGACCTGGCGCCGGCTCGGCGGCTCGATCCGAACCGCCGAGACCTCAATGGTGCGGTCCACGAGCGCGAAATAGCGCTCGAACCGGATCGGCGTTCCGATGCGCAGCACGCCGCCGTAGAGTTCGAGCCAAGCCTCCGCGTCGTCGGGCGGCACGAGGCCGCGCAACGTCCGCCCGACGATGCCGGCGATGCCGGTATGCCGCTCGTAGCCCGGATTGGCTTCGACGTGGACGTAGTCGCTCAGTGGGCCGTGCGGCCCGTCGAGGAAGGTGATGACGCAGAAGCCGTCGTCGATGGCCTCGAACAGGGTCCGGTAGCGCTCCTCGCTGGCGCGCAGGGCCTGCTCGGCCGCGCGCAGGTCCGTGCGGTCGCGCAGGATCGTGACGAAGCCGGGCGGGCCGCCGGCCGCGTCGCGCACGGCCATCGTCTCGCCGGAGACCCAGCAGCGCTCGCCGTCGGCGCGCAGGCGCCAGCCCACCTCCTCGGCGCGGCCCTGGTCCAGCGCGGTGCGCAGCGCCTGCTCCGGGCGGCCCTCCGCCCGGTCCTCGGGGGTGAACAGCTTCGCGATCGGCCGGCCCTGCATCGCGTCCGTGGTCCAACCGAGGATGGCCTGTGCGCCGGCATTCCAGTCCGTGACGCGCCCCGTCGGGTCGGTGGCGATGAGGGCGATGTGCGTCGCGCCGTCGAGGGCTGCCCATGGGCGCTGCGCGCCCGCCGTCCGGCGGTCCTCCACGGCTGCGGATCCGGCCGCCCGCGCGCGCAGCGCGGCCGCCTCCGCCTCCAGCGCATAGGCGCGCCGCAGAAGGTCGTCAGGCCCGGGCGCATCCATGGTCAGGCGCCCCGCCGCGCCGAGGCGCGTGCACACGGAGCGCAGCCAGTCTGGGTGCGGGCGAATCGGGTGGCGGGCACAGGGATCAGCCTGTGACAAGACGGACGTTGCGTGGGCGCCTTCTGCCGGAAACCGATCTTGGGCGCCACCTCTCCGCGGGCGGTCCACCCCCGCCCGCATGGGGGGCGCGGTGCGAGCCCGGACGAGGCGTCAATGCGGCTCGGTGAGCCGGCAGGCCGCGCCGCTCGCCCTGGGATAGCCGTAGTAGATCGCTTCGGCCTGCACGGCGGCGTGGCCGAAGATCTCCGGTACCGAGACCGTCTGCGTGTCGAGAACCGCCCCACCGGCGCCCGTGAAGGTGCAGAGGATCGTCACCTGCGCGACCGGATCCGGCCCGGCATTGCGCAGGTCGATCAGCGCCCGCTGCGGCTCGTGCGAGTCAGGCGGCGTATGAAGGCGAGTCTCCTGAATCGCGAGGGGGCCTGCGGCCCGCCCCGTCGACACCGCCCCGAGGAGGAGGCCGGCCGCCATGACGAGACGCGCCAGCCGAATGGTTCGCAGCCCTGACATGATCGTCCGATCCCTGGCTCAGTTGCGCACCGGCTTGGCGTCGATCTGCATCCGGTAGATGGTCGTCGGGAACTTCACCGCCGAGGTCTCGCCGCCGTTCATCGCCGGCGTGCGGTTCATCTGCGCGGCCGGGATCCAGAGGCCGCCCTGCTCGTCGATCCACATCGCGTCGACCCAGACCAGCCGGGGATCCTGCACGAGTGTGCCCATCGTGCCGTCCGGTGCGATCTTGAGGATGCGCAGGCCGTCCGTGTCGCTCGCGTAGATGGTGCCGGATGCGTCGATCGCCGTGCCGCCCGTCGCCACGGTGGCGGCATGGAGCTTGACGTGCTTGGCCCGCTCGTCGTCGCTCACGGAGGCGTCGTCGAGATACTGGGTCTCGATGCTGTAGAGCGGGCCGGTGCAGGCTTGGTAGTAGAAAGTCTTGCCGTCCGGCGAGACCTCCAGCTGGTCGGCGTGGATGAACAACAGCTTGCCCTTGTCGTCCCGCAGCACCCGGCCCTGGCCGGTGAGCGGTCGCTGCGCGATCGTCGACCAATGCCCGTCGAGCACCCGCCGCAAGGCCCCAGTGTCGAGGTCGAGGACGAGCAGCCCGGGCTGGCCGGCATCCGTCAGGTAGACCTTGCGGCCGTTGAAGCGGAAATCGTCGATGAAGCTCCGGTCGTTGGTGGCCGCCTGCAGCGGGTAGACCTTCCGCACGGCGTTCGTGGCGAGATCGATCTGCACGAGCTTGGGGCCGCCCGGCAGCGGTGCCTCGCCCATGCCGGGGGCGCCCTTGTCGACCACCCAGAGGTCGCCATCCGGGCCGATCCGGATGGCGTTGACCGCCACGAAGGCCTTGGCCGGGTCGTCCCCGCTCTTCCAGGCGTTCCACCCCGCGTCGGGATAGGCCACGGCCTTGCCGTCCTTCCACTCGCCGAGCTCGATCCCTGTGTCCTTGGACTGGCGCTGGAACGGCGAGAACACCCGGCCGTCCGCCGAGCGGGTGACACCGTTGAACACAAGACTGTCCGACTGGATCATCGGCTTGAGGACGTCGGAGCCGGCCGGTGCCTCTTCGGCCCGCCCGGGCGTCGCCAAGCCGGCCACGAGAAGGAGGGCGAGGAGTGCGGAGCGTGTCATGCGGCGTTCCGGATCGCTGGGCGAGGGGTATTGGCCGGAAAGCGCGAAGGACGGTCCGTGTTCCGTGCCCGGTCGCGGACGGCTCGGATCGCGCCGGAAATCGCAACGGATGCGACGCTTCGCCCAGGCTGGATATCGCGCGTGTAAGAACATATAGTGAACTTAGAGGGTGGGCCGAATCGGACGGCCAAGAGGAGCACGGGATGGCACGCTACCGTTTCCACTGCACCAACGGCCTGGAATGCGTGTTCGACGCCCGCGGCGCTGAGGTTCGCGCCGCCGGCCGGTTAGGCGCCCGGGCCCAGAAGGTCGCGGCCGACGTGCGGCGCGCGTTGGCGAACCGGACCGACTGGGCCGAATGGCGTGTCACCGTCCACGACCTGACCGGGCGGCGCGTCCTCGTGCAGCCCTTCGAGGCCACGCGCGACCGGGTGAAGGCGGCGGCCTGAATGGTCTCGCGGATGACGACGGCCCGGCCGCCAGCCTCGAACCCGACGCGCCCGGGTCTGCTGCAGCCCGGCGCGAGCCCGGG
>NZ_JALNUM010000102.1:0-21749 GCF_026540795.1 Methylobacterium sp. GC_Met_2 | reverse complement strand
GGGAGCAGGGGCGGCGTCCTGCGTCAGCGCCACGGTCTCGGCCGGCCGCGCGCTGTCCACCCAGAAGCCCCGGCGCAGGGCCTCCGAGAAGCGGGCCTCGAAGACGGCCTCGTCTTCTCCCTCGCTGCGCCAGCGCGCCTTGACGAGGGCCAGCGCGTCCTCGGCATCGTCACCACCCGACAGGAAGGCCAGCATCTGCGGCAGCGTCCGGCCGTTGTAGAGCGGCGCGATGGTCGGCTGGATCAGCCCCACGGTCCCGTCGAGGGAGCGGACGTCACCCCAGGATTCCAGCGGATGCGCGATCGGCAGGTGCCAGTCGGCGTGGGCACCGGTTTCGTCGTAGTAGAGCCCGGCATGGATCTTGAGCGGCACCCGCTCCATCCGGGCCGCGAAGTCGAGGGCGCCCGGCGCGTCGTAGACCGGGTTTGCGGCGAGCACGATCAGCGCCTTGACCGCGCCGCGCTCCATCGCCTCGGTCAGCTCCGCCAGCGTGCCAGCCCCCTGTTCCGCGGCGGGCTCGATGTGTCGCAGGGTCGCGCCGGTGTTGCCGAGCGCGCCGTTCAGGCGGTGGACCAGCGCGTGCAGATCCGGGCCCGCGGTCAGGCCCGCCGTGACGATCCCGGCACCCCGGGCCTCCGCGAGGGCCTTGCCGGCCTCCCGCGCCCAGCGGGCGACCGGATCGTCGCCCCCCGGCGCGGCACCGCCACCGGCCATGCCCAACAGATCGCGGGCGAGGTCCTCCAGGCGGCCACCCGGGACCACGACGCCGTGATCGGCCTTGGCGCTGGTGAGCGTCGGGGTCGGGGCGGCGGCGTGGAGGGTCAGGAGGCGCCCGTCCGCGTAGGCGGCCCGCCGCGCATCGATCCAGCGCCGGGACAGCCCCACTTGGCCCGGCCCGAGATCCAGAAAATCGCCGTCGAGGGCCACGATGGTGCGCGCCCGGTCGAATACGGGCAGCGTCTCCAGCGGCCTTCCATAGGCCCGGCGGGCGCCCTCGTAGAGCCCGTCGCGCGGCGCGCCCGCGCCGACATGCCAGCGGAGCGCCGGGTAGGCGGCCCGCAGCCGGGCGATCTGCGCGGCCAGCGTGGGCGAGGTCACCGGGCCGGTGAGCAGGGCGATCCCCTCGCCCCGGTTCTCGCGCCACGCCGGCATCTGCGCCTGCAGATCCGATCGGAAGGCCGCCCAGGAACTCGGCCGGCCGAGATGCTGCACCGCCTGCGACCGGAACGGATCGTAGAGCCCGAGCACCGAGGCCTGGGCCATCACGTCCGTGCCGCCGCGGCTCCAGGGATGGTCGGGATTGCCCTCGATCTTCAGCGGTCGTCCGTTGCGGGTGGTGACCAGCACGCCGTTGCCGAACCCGTCGAAGACGGACGCGGACGCGTAGGCGAGGTCCGTCCCCGGCACGATCCGCTCGGGCTGGTTGACGTAGGGCACCTCGTAGTCGCGCCCGCCCCCGCTGCCACAGGCCGTGAGACCGCCGAGCGCGAACGAGGCCGCCATCAGCTTCAGGAAGCCGCGCCGCTCCGGCGCCGCGGCGAGCCGGGAGGCCGAAGGGAACTCGGCGGCGAGATAGGCGCGAAACTCCGGGCTGTCGGCTACGGCGTCGAGGCTGCGCCAGAAGCGCGGGCCGTCGCCGCGGCTGAGTTTTTCACGGAGGGTCGCGAGGTCGGAGGCGCCGGTCATCGGTGGCAGATCCCGCACTCGGTGAGCCGCGCGCCGCCGCGGATATGGTTCTGCGCGACCAGCTTCGGCCCCAGCGTCGCCTGATCGGCGGGCGGTTTCCAGGTCATGTTCCAGACCTGATCGGGGGTGCGCACGTACTTCTCCGGTGCCCGGTGGCAGTCCAGGCAGAACTTCATCTCGAAGGCGTTGGCCCGGTAGGTCATCTGCATCGACGTGACGTCGCCGTGGCAGGTCGAGCAACCGATCCCCTTCGTCACGTGCACGGAGTGGTTGTAGTAGACGTATTGCGGCAGCTTGTTCAGCCGCGTCCATTCCAGCGGCTTGTCCTGGCCGTAGCTGTCGCGCACCGGCTTGAGCATGTCCGAGCCGGTCCAGATCTGCGAGTGGCAGGTCATGCAGGTGTGGGTCGGCGGGATGCCGGCGGTGGCCTCCTTCTCGACCGTGGTGTGGCAGTAGCGGCAATCGATGCCGAGCTCGCCGGAATGGTGCTTGTGGCTGAACGGCACCGGCTGGGCCGGCGCCACGCCGACGCCCGTGACGTAGTTCGAGCGCACGATCCCGGCGGCCAGCACCGGCAGCCCGACCAGGCAGGCGACGCCGGTCATCAGCGCGAGCCGGTAGAGCGCGTCGGCGCCGGGGGTGAACAGCTGCGCCATCAGCCCTGCCCACGCCGGAGGGCGGTCGGGATGTCGCGCTCACTCCGGTCAAGCTCTCGCCGCAAGCCTTGCCTCACCCTCAGATCCCGATCGCGACCGGACCGCGCACCGCCCTGCACCACACGTCTAACCTAGAGCGCTTCCAGACGGGGGCTAGAACTTGGATCAGGCTGGCCGACATGTCGCACGGCCTCGGAACGCTTTCCGTGGCCGGCGCGAGGGCCTATGCCCATGCCGCTCGCGATGGGACGCCGCGGACGCCCCCCCGTTCCCCTCCGGAGACGCATGGAATCCGATCCTCTCCTCCTGACCTGGCGTGCCGCGCGGCGTCTGCACGGGGCCGCCGCGGCCCTCGCGGTCGGGGTCGGCGCGCCGCTCTGCGCGCTGGCCATCCTGTGCCTGCGCGACCTCGTCGCGGTGCTGCCCCGCGACGATGCGCCGACGCTCGCCTTCCTGCGCCTCGCCGTGCCCCTGCAGGGCCGCGAGCTCGTCCTGGCACCGGGCGTGCCGATGCGGGCGGCCGGGCTCGAACTCGCGGCGTTCCTGTGCATCGCCGCCTGCGCGGTGATCCTGGCGGGTCTCGGCTGGTGGGTAGCGCGCCTGTGCTTCAAGGCCCAGACCCGCGCCGCCGACGCGGTGCGCGAGGGTGTCCTGCGGGCGGTCCTCGACGCCCCGGCCGGGGCGCGGGACGAGGCGCGCAGCCTCGCCCGCCTCGTCGGCGAGGTGCTGGCGCGGGCCGACCGGCTGCTCGCGGCCGGCATCGTCCTGCCGGCGATGACGCTCGCCGCGCTGGTCCTGGCCCTGGGGTTCGCCGCCCTGGCGGCGCCCAGGCTGATCCCGGCCGCCGTGGTCGGCCTCGGGGCGGTCGGCCTCGCCTACGGGCTGGTGCTGGAACGGGCCCGGGACCGGCAGGACCTGCGCCTGCGCAGCAGCGTGCGGGCCGAGGAGAACCTGAACGACCTCGTGCGCCGCCTGCCGGCGGTGCGCAACCACGGGGCGGCCGCCCTGGAACGGACGCGCATCGCCGCCCGCGTGACGGCGATGCGCGGCACCGTCGCCCGCGCCGAGGCGCGGCTCGCCTATGCGCGGGCACCGGCCCTGGCGCTGGCGGTGATCCTGCCCGCGATCGCGATCGGCACGGCCCTGTGGCGGACGGCCGCTCCGGGGGCGCCCCCGGTGCCGCCGGTGGATCCGGCGGCTTTCCTGGCGGCGGTGGGCGCCTTCGGCCTCGCGGGCTGGCTCGCCGCCGCCTGCGCGCGCCTCTGGACGGTGCGCCGCGCCGTGCGTCCGCGCTTGCGCGACCTCGCCCGCATCGTCGCGTCCCTCGAAGGCCGGCGGGCGCGGCCCGGCGCGCCCGTGCCGCTGCCCCGCTCGGGCCTCCTCGCGACCCAGGGGGTCGGCGCCTTCGATCCGGCCACCGGCGAGCGGCTGACCGGCGTCGATGTGGCGATCTCCATGCCGGGCCACGTGGCGATCACCGGCACCCGGGGCAGCGGCGCCCGGGCGCTGGCGGCGGTGCTCGCCGGACAGGTCGAGCCGACCGCCGGCACCGTCACCTATGCGGGCACGGACCTGCGCGGCTTCGATTCCGCCGAGCGCGCCCGCCGCATCGCCTTCGCGGCCGGCGAGGCGATCCTGATGGCGGGCTCGCTGCGCCAGAACCTGCTCTACGGCACCGACCCGACCCGGGCGCCCGACGACATCGCCCTCGTGGGACTCTGCCGGCTGACCGGGCTCGACGGCTTCGTGTATGCCCGCGGCCTGACCGGACGGCTCGATCCCGCGGCCCGGCCGCGGCTCGCGGCGGCGATCGTCTCGGCCCGCCGGACCATGCGGCAGGCGCTGGCCACCAAGGGGGCCGAGCGCCTCATCGAGCCGTTCGACCCCGATCGTTACAACCATCAGGCCAGCATCGGCGAGAACATCCTGTTCGGCGAGCCGGTGGGCGGTGCCTTCGCGCCCCTGCGCTTCGCCCGGCACCCCTACCTGCGGGCGGTGCTGGAGGCCGAGGGGCTGGTGCGGGCCCTGACCGAGATCGGCCTGTCGGTCGCCCGCAGCACCGTGGAGATCTTCGCCGACCTGCCGAACGATCATCCGCTGTTCGACGCCTACTCGCTGTTCCAGGCCGCGGAGCGGGGCTATTTCGAGGACCTCGTGGTGCGCCTGCCCGATGCCGGGGGCCTGCGCCGGGGGCCCGCGGGCCAGCGCGACCGGATGCGGCTGATCGGGCTCGCCCTGCGCTACAGCGAAACGCGCCATCGCTTCGGCCTGATCGACACGGCCTTCGAGGAGCGGCTGGTCCAGGCCCGGCGCTCCTTCGCGCGGATGCTGCCGGCCCATCTCGCCGGCGCGGTGGAGTTCCACGATCCCGGCCGGGTCAACCCGGCCGCGAGCCTCCAGGAGAACCTGCTGTTCGGCCGGATCAGCCTGGGCGAGGCCAATGCCGAGCCGCGGGTGCGGGCGCTGGTGCGGCGCGTGCTCGCCGAGGAGGGCCTGGAGGCCGCGGTCTACGAACTCGGCCTCGACAGCAAGGTCGAGATCCAGCCGAGCACCGGCGCCCTGGCGGACGGGGCGATCAACGCCCGGGAGCGGATGGCGATCGAGCTGGTCCGTTGCCTTG
This sequence comes from Methylobacterium sp. GC_Met_2, assembly GCF_026540795.1. Taxonomy (NCBI): domain Bacteria; kingdom Pseudomonadati; phylum Pseudomonadota; class Alphaproteobacteria; order Hyphomicrobiales; family Methylobacteriaceae; genus Methylobacterium; species Methylobacterium sp. GC_Met_2. The sequence goes on along the minus strand of NZ_JALNUM010000102.1, from coordinate 16,787 downwards.
CCCGCGAGCCCGATATCCTGGTCGTTGCGATCGCCGCCGACGAGCGCAAGGAGGGGCTGAGCGACCGCCTTGCCGGGCTGCGTCAGGTGCGGGCCGGGCGCGGCCTGATCGTCTGCCTGCCCGGGGCCGCCGTGTTGGACGGGATCGCCCCGTTCGACGCGGTGATCGCGGTGGAGAACAGCGCCGTGGTGGCGCCCGAGCCGGTGAACGCGGAGGCGGAACCGGCGCCGGTGGCGTGAGCGGCCATTGGTCGCGAAGGTGGCCAGACGCCCAGCGCGCCCGATCTGCCCAAGGGTGCCCGCGCGGACCGAAGGACGGCCGCGGGGCTGAGGAGATCCCCATGAGAGTGTCGGTTCTGGCGGTCCTGGCGGCACTGACCGCGCCCGTCGCCACGGCCCAGGCGGGCGACGCGACCCTGGCCAGCGCAGGCAACTGGGACCTGAAGCGGTCGGACAGCGATGCGACGCGCGAGGCCGCGTGCCTTCTGACGCCGAAGACACCGTCACGGATCCAGGTGACCAGGGACAAGCTCGTGGTCACCGGACTGCCGAAAAACGCGATCTTCAATTATCAGTACAGAATCGACGACAAGCCCGCCTCGACACCGGCGTTTCCGCCCAGCGCCATGCAGAGCGAAGGTCTCATCGCCCTTGATGGCGATGCGCTGACAGAGATTTTAAACGGCCGGCGATTTCAGATCCGCATCCTCGATAAATGGCACGAGGCGATCACGGAGGACGTCGATCTGTCCGGCCTGAAAGACCTGCACGGGAAGCTGGCCCAGGCCTGCACATAGAGCCCCTACGCGACCGCCGGAGCGGCCGCCGCGACGCGCCGAGGGCATGCCTCACGGCCCCACGCCGCGTCGTTCAGGGCTCAGTGCGGCATGAGCTGAGGGATGGCCTTCCGCAGACGCCCATAGCCCCGGGTGGCCAGGGGCCAGGCGGCCTCGTCCCAGGCGCGGCGAACCCGCAGGCAGCCGGCCGGCAGCGCATCGGCGGAGGGCCCGACCGGGGCCCAGGCCGTCACCGTCGGACAGCCCGCATCCCAGTCGGCCGGGACCAGGGTCGCCGGACAGTCGAAATGCGCTGCGGCCCGCGTCAGTGCGTCGGCCATCGCAGCCCGATCGGCCTCCCGCACCCGGTCCGAGGCGTCCGGCGCATGGACGACGAGGCCGCCGACCCGGACGATCCTGGCGTCGCCGAGCGGAAGGCTTTCCGGGTTCAGGTCATCGAGATGCAGCAGCAGTGCGACGTCGCCGGCCGGCGCCGCGTCGGCCCGCTTGATCGGGACCTCCCGCGGCGGCGTGGCCTCGTCCAGGGGGTCCGGATATTCGTCGAGGCCGACGGGGTCGAAGCGGCCGTCGGTGTACCGCCGGATGTTCTCGGCCCGGGCGACATAGTGCTTGCCGCGCGTGTGCAGGCCGGCCACCCAGCGCCACGACAGGGTGTTGCTCGCCGGATCGCCGTCGATCAGATGCGCCATGAAGAACGCGGCTCCGAGCGCCCAGGGCAGGCGCAGGGTGAAGATCCAGATCGAGGCGAACCACATCCGGGTGTGGTTGTGCAGCCAGCCCGTCTCGACGAGGTCCGCGACCCAGTCGTCGAACCCGTCGATGCCGGTCCGGCCCGCGATGGCGGCCTCGTAGGTGCGGCGCAGCCCCGGCTCAGTGGCCAGCCGCCTGCGGTCCGCCGCGGCCAACGCCAGGAATCCGGTCCAGGCCTCGGGGTGGGTCTCGAGGTGACCCTTGAAGTAGGTCCGCCAGAACACCTCGGACACGAATTTTTCGGCGCCCCCGTCGCCGAACGCGCGATCGGCCGCGGCCACCACCTCGGCCTCGGTGATCAGCCTCCGGCGCAGGTAGGGCGAGAGCGCCGATGTCGTCGGCGCCGCGTCCGGTCCGCGGTCGGTGTTGCGGGCACCGGCATAGGCAAGGCCCGCCTGCGCGAGAAAAGCGGACAGCCGGTCGAGCGCGACGTCGCGGGTCATGGGAAAGGTGCGATCCATGCCGGCGAGTTAGGGCGGGTTCCCTCGTCGCCGATGCGACCCATTTCCTGGACGTCGCTCGGATCCGCGTCAGGTCTGCGTTGGCGGGAACCCCCTGGGATCGTCCCGGTCCACAGCCTCACCGCCGCCGCAATACTCCGTCAGGTCGGGAATCCGGTCCGCTCGGTGCCATCCCGGCCGATCCAGCCCGGACGGTTCATGTCTCGAACGCCCTCGATCATCCGCGCTGCCGGCTTCGTCCTCCTGGCGCTCTCCGGCCCTGCCGCAGCCCAGGCCGGCAAGGCCGAGGCGCCGATCCCGGCCGCGACCCTCGCGCTGATGGCCCAGAAGGGCGTCACCGCCGCGTCGCCCGTGCTGTTCCGGGCCTACAAGAAGGAATCGGAGATCGAGGTCTGGAAGAAGGGCCCGTCCGGCTACGTCTTCATCAAGACCTTCCCGATCTGCCGCTGGTCCGGCCAGCTCGGCCCCAAGCGCAAGAGCGGCGACCGGCAGACCCCGGAGGGGTTCTACACGGTGCCCCGGCGCCAGATGAACCCGAACTCGCACTACTACCTGTCCTTCGACGTCGGTTATCCGAACGCCTACGACCGGGCCCATGGCGGCACGGGATCCGCCGTGATGGTCCACGGCATCTGCTCGTCGATGGGCTGCTTCGCCATGACCGACGGCACGGTCGGCGAGATCTACGCCATCGCCCGCGAGGCCCTGAAGGGCGGGCAGGCGGCGTTCCAGTTCCAGTCCTACCCGTTCCGGATGAGCGCCGAGGCCATGGCCCGCCACCGGACCGACCCGAACTTCGCCTTCTGGCGCGAGCTCAAGACCGGGTCCGACCGGTTCGAGGCGAGCCGCGAGGAGCTTCAGGTCTCGGTGGTCGCCGGCCGCTACGCCTTCGCGCCGTCCAGGAATCCCGCGGTCGAGGCGGCCGTGGCGACCCGCCAGGCCGTCGAGGAGGCCCGGATCGCGGCGCTCGCCGAGGCGGGGGAGCCGGCCGTGCGTACCACCTATTCCGACGGCGGGCAGAACGCCTTCTGGGCGGCCTACACGGCCCGGGGCGGGGCGGTCGGCGACGTCAGCCGGCCGGAGGCCCTGGCCTTCGCGGGGCAGGAGGTGGTGATCGTGCCCGGTCACCGCGCCGCGCGCCCGGTCCCGGAGGCGGTCTGGAGCACCTGGGCGGCGGGCTCCGCCCTGTCGCCCCGGCGGATGGCCGGCTTCGTCCCGGTCTACGAGCGCGCCGCGGATCCGTTCGGGGCGCTCGCCGGCCCGATCCCGACCCGCTACGGCGACGGCCTGCCCTCCTGGCTCACCGCAGGCCTCGGCGGACTCACCCTCGGCCACGCGCATCCGTTCGGTTCGACCTCGGGCCTCATCGCGTCGGCCGAGACCCCGTGAGGCATGCGGGAGCCCGCCGCCCCGGCCCATCCGTGTGCGCAGACGCACATCACGGGGGCGTGCGGCCCACCAATTCATGGTACGGCAGGGGACGCACGGTACTCTCGAACCGTCGGCCTGCCGTAATCTTTGCCCTCTTCCCGGAACGGCGACGGGGTCTCGATCGTAACGGATCGGGATCGACGTCCGCAGATTCGTGATCGCCATGTCCAATACGTATGGGCCGACCGTCCCGGCGGCCAATCAGGACCTCGTACTGCGCTTCTGGGGCGTCCGCGGCTCGACCCCGGTCAGCGGCCCCCAGTATGTCGAGTTCGGCGGCAGCACGCCCTGCCTGGAGGTCCGTTGCGGGCAGCGGATGTTCATCGTCGATGCGGGCTCGGGCCTCTACAACCTCGGACAGGGCCACCGGACCGACCTGCCGCAGGAAGTCGACCTGCTGTTCAGCCACCTGCACCTCGACCACACGGCGGGTCTGCCGTTCTTCAAGCCCGCGGTTCTGGACTGCAACCGGGTGATCAACACCTATTGCGGCAATCTCGGCGGCGAATCGGCGGGCCCGACCCTCGACCGGCTGTTCGCGCCGCCGCTCTTCCCGGTTACGCTCGACAAGCTGTGCTGCACCTTCAACCATCACGGGTTCCAGGCGGGCCAGACCCTGACCTTCCCGGACGGGACGCGGGTCGACACGATCGCGCTGAACCATCCGCAGGGCTCGGTGGGCTATCGGTTCGAACATGGCGGCCGCCGCCTGTGCCTGATCAGCGACATCGAGCACAGCGATCCCTGGCCGGACCCGGCGCTCGCGGAGTTCGTCGCCGGGGCCGACCTGATGGTCTACGACGGCATGTTCACGGACGGCGAATACCCGACCTGCCGGGGCTGGGGCCATTCCACGTGGCAGAAGGGCGTCGAGCTGGCGCAGGTGGCGGGGGTGAAGGCGCTGGCCATCATCCACCTGCACCCCGCCCATTCCGACACGGCGTTGCGCGACATGGAGGCCGACCTTCAGGCCGAGATGCCGACCGCCTTCATCGCCCGCGAATCCCAGAGCATCACGGTCGGTGCCCCCCGCACCGTGAGCCGCCGGGCGAGCGGCCGGCCGGCCGTGGCGCGCGAGGTGCGCCGCCGGGTCAAGGTCGCCTGAGCAGGGCGCAGGCGGAGCGGGCTCGGGCCGCTCAGCGGGCCAGGGAACGGGCCTTGCGCGCCCGGTTGAACCGGCCGAACCCGAACAGCACGAACAGGGCGACGCCGATGGTCAGGATGCTCCAGCCGTAATTGCTGACGAGCTGGGCGTCGATCGGATGGCCGATCCAGCCGAGGGCGACGAGCAGGCCGAGGACGGCGATCGCCGCGGAGACGAACATTCCTACAATCATCGCACTCTCCGGCGGACGCGACCGCGCCGGCCGATGCGGCGCGAGACCGTGAGAATGCGTGGGACCGGCGGCCGTTCCGTCCCAGGATCGGGGCTGCCCGGCGTCAGAAGCGCCGCAATCCGCGATCTTCGCGCGGCGCCTGATTGCAACGCCCTCGGCCCCCGCTCTAAGTAGGCCCCGTTATGGCGCCCCGGGGCGCGCGGAGCCCGAGACCACGGCGATGACCGGCCCAGACACCATCAACACGACCGCGAGCGCGGATACGCCCCGGGACAGCGGAGCCGCCGTCCCGGCGACTTCGGGCCCCCTGCGCCCGCAGGATCAGCTCGTGACGATCTACGGCGGCTCCGGGTTCCTGGGGCGGCACGTCGTGCGGGCGCTGGCCAAGCGCGGCTACCGGATCCGCGTCGCGGTGCGGCGGCCGGATCTCGCGCTGTTCCTGCAGCCCCTGGGGCAGGTCAACCAGATCGTGGCCGTCCAGGCGAATCTGCGCTACCCCGACTCGGTGACCCGCGCCGCCGAGCGCGCGGACGTGCTGATCAACCTCGTCGGCATCCTGCAGGAGACCGGCTCCCAGAGCTTCGCGCGCCTGCAGGTCGAGGGGGCCGAGGCGATCGCCCGCGCGGCGGCCCGGCAGGGCGCCCGGATGATCCACGTCTCGGCGATCGGGGCGGATGCGGCCTCGCCGTCGCACTACGCCCGCACCAAGGCCGAGGGCGAGGCCAAGGTTTTCGCCGCCTGCCCGGACGCGGTGGTGATCCGGCCGTCGCTGATCTTCGGGCCGGGCGACGGCTTCTTCAACCGCTTCGCCGGGCTGGCCCGGGCGCTCCCGGTCCTGCCGCTGGCGGGCGGGCAGTCGCGCTTCCAGCCGGCCTTCGTGGGCGATGTCGCCGAGGCGATCGCCCGCGCGGTCGACGGCACGTTGGCGCGCGGCAAGGTCTACGAACTCGGCGGCCCGGAGGTCGGCACGCTGGAGCATTTCGTGCGCTACATGCTGAAGACGATCCGGCGCAAACGCGTCGTGGTCGACCTGCCGCTGCCGGCGGCCAAGCTCCAGGCCCGCCTGCTGGAGATCGCCGACACGCTCACCTTCGGCCTGCTGCCCGACACGCTCAAGCTCACCCGCGATCAGGTGATCCTGCTCCAGAACGACAACGTCGTCTCGGAGGCCGCCAAGGCCGAGGGCCGGACCTTCGAGGGGATGGGGATCATCCCGACCGCCGCCGAGGCGGTGGTGCCGGGCTACCTCTGGACCTACCGGAAGGCCGGCCAGTTCTCCACGGAGCGGGACGAGGAGCACCTGTCCGAAGTGCCCGATTCGATCGCGCCGCGGCCCCTGGCGGCCAGCTCCCAGCACCGGCCGCAGACCGCCTCGGGCCCGGCGATCGGCGCCGATGCGGGAAGCTCTCCGGGGGCCGGCATGGGCGTGCGCTGGGGGACCCGGAAGCCGAGCTAGATGGTGAGCCACATCCGCACCGGCGCCGCCACGGCCTGGACGTGAGGCGCATCCTCGTCACCGGGGCCGCCGGGTTCGTGGGCGGGCACGTCCTGCCGCTCCTGGCAGCGGCGGGCGACCGCGTGGCGGGGATCGGGCGGGGGCCTGCGCCCCCGCTGCCGGAGGGCGTCACCTACGAGACCGTGGATCTCCTCGACGAGGCGGCACTCCGCGGCTTCGTGGACCGGTTCCGGCCGACCGAAATCCTGCACCTCGCGGGTCTCGCCTCGGTGGCCGATTCCGCCAGCGGACCCGGGCAGACGTGGCGGGTGAACGTCAACGGGCTGATGAACCTCGTCGCCGCCGTCGAATCCGTACCGGGCTGCACGTTCTTCGACGTCAGCTCCGGCGAGGTCTACGGCAGCGCCTTCCTGGCCGGGCACGCGCTGAGCGAGGCGGCCGAGCCGCTGCCGCGCAACACCTATGCCCGGTCGAAATGGGTCGGCGAGCAGCTGCTGCGCGACCTGCTGCCCCGAATCGGCGTGAAGCTGGTGGTGCTGCGGCCGTTCAACCATATCGGCCCGGGCCAAGACGAACGCTTCGTGGTGGCGTCCTTCGCGGGGCAGATCGCCCGGATCGAGGCCGGCCTGGTGCCGCCCTGCCTGGAGGTCGGCAACCTCTCCTCGTACCGCGACTTCCTGGACGTGGCGGACGTGGCGCAGGCCTATGCCGACCTGATCGGCCAATCGGACGCGCTGAGGGACGGCAGCGTGTTCAACATCAGCTCCGGTGTGCCGCGCACGATCGCCAGCGTGCTGGAGGATCTGCGCGCCCGGGCGCGGGTGCCGTTCGAGATCCGGGTCGCCCCCGAGCGGGTGCGCCCGACCGAGATCCCCGTGGCGGCCGGCGATGCCGGGCTGCTGCGCGCCATGACCGGCTGGCGGCCACGGATCGCCTGGGACGCCGCCGTGAACCGGGTGCTGGACGACGCGCGGGCGCGGCTGGCGACCGCTCACACCTCTCAAGCTTGAGCGCGGGTTCCCCTCGCCCCGCTTGCGGGGAGAGGCCCGCACGGACCGCGTCGTCCGTGCGGGAAGCGGAGGCGAAGCCGCAGCGGCGGTGAGGGGGCGGCTCCGGAAGAGACTCATCCGTTCGAGCCCCCTCACCCTCGGCTGCCGCCTCGCCGCGCTCCCCGACAAGGGGGAGACGCAGCCCTCTCCCCGCAAGCGGGGCGAGGGGTTTCTCGCCCACCACGCTGGCGCGCAGTCCGCAAGCCCCAGATGGGGGCGGGCGGGAGACGCGCCTCGGCGCCTCCTACCGCACCACCCCCTTAACCCGCAGCGCGTCCTGCGCCTCCGCCGGATACGCCAGCTGCTCCGCCAGGATCTCCGCGCTCGAATCCCCGAGCCCCGGCGGCATCCGGCGCACCGGCAGGCGCCGCCCGTCGAGCCGGTAGGGTGGGGCGATCACGTGGGCGTTGTCGGCGCCGCCGACCACGAGACCCGCCTCCCGGGCCCGGTCGCAGGTCAGCGCCTCGCGCAGGCCCATCACCTCGCCGCAGGGGATGCCGGCCGCCCGCAGCCGAGCGATCAGCGGGCCGCGCTGCCAGCGCGCCAGCGCGGCCTCCAGCACCGGGATGAAGGCCGCGCGGTTCTTCGAGCGGTCGAGGTTGGTGGCGAAGCGCGGATCGGCGACGAGATCCGGCCGCTCCAGCACCTGCTCGCAGAAGCGGCGGTACTGGCCGTTGTTGCCGACCGTGATCACCACGGGCCCGTCCGCGGCCTCGAACACCCCGTAGGGCACGATCGACGGATGGGCGTTGCCGTAGCGGGGCGGGTCGATGCCCCGGGCCAGCGCCTCCAGCCCGTAATAGGAGGTCAGCGCCACGCCGCAATCGAACAGCGCGAGGTCGATCGCCTTGCCGCGCCCGGTGCGCTCCCGCTGATAGAGGGCCGCCAGGACGGCCTGGGCGGCGTATTGCCCGGTGAACAGGTCCACCGCCGCGACCCCGAACTTCAGGGGCGGCCCGCCGGCCTCGCCGTTCAGCGCCATCACGCCGGATTCGCCCTGGACCACGAGGTCGTAGCCGGGCCGGCCCGCCTCCGAGCCGTCGGAAGCATAGCCGGCAATCGAGCAGTAGATCAGCCCGGAATTCTCCGCCGCCAGGTCCGCGTAGCCGAGGCCGAGCTTCTCGGCCCCGCCGGTCTTGAAGTTCTGCACCAGCACGTCGCTCTCGCGGGCCAGCGCCTTCACGATCGCCAGCCCCTCCGGCGTGGCGAGATCGACGCCGATCGAGCGCTTGTTGCGGTTCACGCTGTCGAAATACGAGGTGTTGCCGGGGCTGGTGGGCACACCCCAGTCGCGGGTGTCGTCGCCGCGCTCGGGGTGCTCGACCTTGATCACGTCGGCGCCGAGGTCGCCCAGCACCTGCGCGCACCAGGGCCCCGCCAGGACCCGGGACAGGTCGAGCACCCGGATCCCGGCGAGCGGCAGATCGTGAGCCGGATCAGCATCCATCGAACGGGTCCTCGGTTTATGGAAAAATCCCGGCTTCAAAAGGTCTCCGACCTTTTGCGGGTCCAGGGCAGAGCCCTGGTGTCGGGCTTCGCCCGAAATCTGGGCTCCGCCCCGACACCCCGCCAAAGGGCTCGCCCTTTGGAAACCGCGTCCTCACGGCTCAAGCTCCCATGACGCCGTCGAGGCTGCGCACGGCCTCGATCAGCTTCGGGCGCGCCACGTCCAGGAGGAAGCGCGCATCGGTGATGACGGTGGGGGCGCCGCAATTGATCGACATGGGCGGCAGCCCGCCGCCGGGATGGAACCCGACCGCGATGGCGCAGACCGTCTCCTGCCACTCGCCGAACGAGGTGCAGCAGCCGATCTCCCGGTGCTCCGCCACGGCCCGGTCGAGGCCGGCGCGCAGCGCAGGCCACGCCACCGGGTCCAGCGCCTCCAGATCCGCGTAGAGGCTCGCGCGCTCCCGGTCGGGGCAGATTGCCACGTAGGCGCGCCCCATGGCGCTGCGGGCGAGCGAGATGCGCGAGCCGGTATCGAGATTGAGCGAGATCGCCGCCGGGCCGCGCTGGCACTCGACGTAGCGCATGCTCAGCCGGTCGCGCACGCCGAGCCCGACCGAGGCGTTGGCCGCCTCCGCCACCGCCCGCAGGATCGGCCGGGCGATCGCCCGCACGTCGAGCCCGCCGAGCGCCGCCGCGCTGAGCGCGATGGTGGCGGTGCCGAGCCGGTAGCGACCGAGCGCGGGCTCGTGCTGCAGGTAGCCGAGCTTGGTCAGCGTGTAGGTCAGCCGCGACACGGTGGAGCGGGGCAGGCCGCAGGCCGCGGCGATGTCGTGGTTGGCGAGGCTGGTGCGGCCCGGGCCGAAGCAGGCCAGGACCGACAATCCCCGGGCCAACGCCGTGACGAAGTGGCGATCCTCCTTGGCGCCGGATCCGGCGCCGTCGGGCTCGGCCAGCAGGATCTCTCCGGTCGTCATCGGCGCAGGAAGGCCGCGAAGGCCGCCTGCGCATCCGGCCCGCGGCGCAGGGCGTGGAACACCTCCGCTTCCTCGGCGAGTGCGCGGGCGACGGGCTCATCCTGGCCCCGGCGGAGGGCTTGCTTGGTGGCGGCGATCGAGGCCCGGGGCAGGGCGGCCAGCGACCGGGCCTTGGCGAGGGCCACCTCCAGCGCCGTCCCCGCCGGCACGGCGGCGTTGACGAGGCCGGCCGACACGGCATCGGCGGCCGTGAACGGCGCGCCGAGCATCAGCAGCTCGGCGGCGCGCTTCGTGCCCGCCACCAGCGGCAGCAGGTAGCTCGATCCGCCCTCGGGACTGAGGCCCAACGCCGTGAACGGCAGGCGGAACCGGGCGCCATCCCCCGCATAGGCGAGGTCGCAATGGAGCAGCAGCGTCGTGCCGATGCCGACCGCGTGCCCCTCGACCGCCGCCACGACCGGCTTCGGGCAGGCGCGCAGGGCCTTGAGGAAAGTCAGGCCGGGGCTGTCGCCCCCGGTCTCGACATCCTGGAAATCCCTGAGGTCGTTGCCGGCGGTGAAGCAGCCGCCCGCGCCGGTCAGCACCACGGCGGCCACGCTCGCGTCCCCGGCCACCGCCCGGAAGGCTTCGGCCAGCCCCGCATAGGCGGCGCGATCGAGGGCGTTGCGCCGCTCCGGCCGGTCGAGGGTGACCAGCCGGAGGCCGGGCTCCGGATCGGTGAGGCGGATGGTCGAGGGAAGGGGCTCAGGCATCGGTCGCGCCGACGGTGCTCTGGAGCGGAACGCCTTTCCCCTCCCCCTTGCGGGTGACGATGGTCACGCATCCCCGGCGGCCTCCGGCCTCGATGACGGAGCGCGACAGGCCCCCTCTCCCGTGCGGGAGAGGGTTGGGGTGAGGGACGAGAACCTTCAGAATTGAGCACGCCATAGACGCGCGAAGGCGGCGCGCCATGTCCGGAACGTTCTCATCCCTCACCCGGCTTTCTGCGAAAGCAGACCTCTCCCGCACGGGAGAGGGGACCCGCGCTTCACTGAGCTGCCGCCGTGAGGATGCCCAAGGTCCGAACCCCCGGCGCCAATCCCCGCCGAAGTTAGGCGTGTTCTGCGTGCGTTCGGCGATCGACAGCCGCATCCTGACGCTCACGGCACAGCCTCCCCCCCATACTCCGCCGACAGTCCCGCGACGCGCCCCCGCGCCGCCGCGTAGTCCCGGGCCAGCCGGGCCACCAGATCGGCGGTGGCGGGGGCATCCGCGATGGTGCCGACGCCCTGGCCGGCGCCCCAGACATCCCGCCACGCCTTCACGCTGCTGCTGCCGAAATCCATCGCGGTCTTGTCGCGCACCGGCAGCGCGTCGGGATCGAGCCCGGCGGCGCGGATGCTCGGCGTCAGGTAATTGCCCGGCACGCCGGTGAAGTAGGGGGTGTACAGGATGTCGGAGGCCGCGCTGCCGGCGATCATGTCCTTGTAGGCCGGGGCCGCGCTCGCCTCCCGGGTGGCGATGAACCGGGTGCCCATGTAGGCGAGGTCGGCGCCCATCGCCTGGGCGGCCAGGATCGACGCGCCCGAGGTGATCGCCCCCGACAGGATCAGCGGCCCGTCGTAGAACCGCCGGATCTCGCCGACCAGGGCGAAGGGGCTCATCGTCCCCGCATGCCCGCCCGCGCCGGCACAGACCAGGATCAACCCGTCGACGCCGGCCTCCAGCGCCTTCTCGGCGTGGCGCACGGTGGTGACGTCGTGGAACACCACGCCGCCATAGGCGTGGACCGGGCGGATCACCGCGTCGGGCGCCCGCAGGGACGTGATGATGATCGGCACCCGGTGCCGGACGCAGGCCTCGACATCCTGCGCCAGCCGATCGTTGGAGGCGTGGACGATCTGGTTCACCGCAAACGGCGCGATCCGTCTCGACGGATCGGCGGCACGGGCCTCCGCGAGGGTGCGGGTGATCCGGGTGAGCCACTCGTCCAGCAGCTCGGCCGGGCGGGCGTTGAGCGCCGGAAACGAGCCGACCACGCCGGCGAGGCACTGGGCGATCACCAGCTCCGGGCCGGAGACGATGAACATCGGCGCGCAGATCACCGGCAGGGCGAGCCGGCCGCGCAGGGCCTCGGGCAGGCGGCCGGCGGAGATCTGTTCGGGGCCGTCGCTCACCGCCGGCTCCCCGCGGCCTGAACCTGCGCCGGAGAGGCGCTTCCGCGCCGCGCGCCCCGCTCGATGCTGCCCACCGCGATCCTCCCCCAGCCTCCGGCGGCCCGGCCATCGGTCACGGACCGCCGCCGAGTCCCGCCCGGGCCGTTTTGATGCCACGCGCCCGGGCCGCCGGTCAAACCTCCGCGCCGGCAGCCTTCTGCACTGCGGAACATCGCGTTTCATGTCCCGGACCGTTCCGATCCGTTCTTGACGATGGCGGCGGCGACGATCAACATCCGGCCGAATTGCGGACGTCTATTCTGCATTGCAGAACAACAGGGAGTTCCGGGTGGTTCGTCAGGAGGTCGCGGGCGGCGTGGCCGTGCTCACGCTCGCCAACCCGCCGGTCAACGCGCTCGGCGCCGCGATGCGGGCGGCCCTCGACGCGGCTTTCGCGCAGGCCATCGCGGACGATTCGGTCCGGGCGATCGTGCTGGCCGCCGAGGGCAGGGTGTTCGTGGGCGGCGCCGACATCACCGAATTCGGCAAGCCGCAGCAACCGCCGAGCCTGCCGGACGTGCTGGAGCGGCTCGATGCCAGCCCGAAGCCGGTGGTGGCGGCCATCGGCGGCGCGGCCCTGGGTGGCGGGCTGGAGCTGGCGATGGCCTGCCACGGCCGCGTGGCGGCGCCCGCCGCCCAGCTCGGCCTGCCGGAGATCAAGCTCGGGATCATCCCGGGGGCGGGGGGCACGCAGCGCCTGCCGCGCCTGATCGGGCCCGACGCCGCCTTCGCGATGATGCTCACCGGAGAGCCGGCCTCCGCCGAGCGGGCGGCGGCGCTCGGGATCGTCGATGCCGTGGTGCTGGGCGACCTCGTGGCGGCGGCCCGGACCCGCGCCCTCGAACTCGCCGATTCCGGCGCCCTGCCGCGGGTGCGCGACCGGTCCGACACGCTCACCCCGGACGCGCAGAAGGCCTTCGAGGCGCGGGCCGCCGAGGCGGTGAAGCGCGATCCCGACGCCACCAACGTCCACGCCCTGGTCCGCGCCGTGCGGGCCGGCCTGGAGCAGGATTTCGATGCGGCCGTGGCGGTCGAGCGGGCCGAGTTCCGCACCCTGGTGGAGGATCCGCGCTCCAAGGCCCTGCGCTACGCCTTCTTCGCCGAGCGCGAGGCGGCGCGGGTGCCCGGCCTGCCGAAGGACACGCCGCGGCGCCCCATCCACACGGCCGCCGTCATTGGCGCCGGCACGATGGGCGGCGGCATCGCGATGTGCTTTTCCAATGCCGGCATCCCCGTGACGGTGATCGAGACGGAGGAGGGGGCCCTGACCCGCGGCCTCGACCGGGTGAAGGGCCTCTATGCCGGCTCGGCCAAGCGCGGTTCGATCACCGAGGCCCAGCGCGACGCGCGGATCGGCCGGATCACCGGCGCGATCGGCCTGGAGAACGCGAGCCACTTCGAGATCGTCATCGAGGCGGCCTTCGAGGATATGGGCGTCAAACGCGAGATTTTTTCGCGGCTCGACGCCATCGCCAAGCCCGGCGCGATCCTGGCCACCAACACCTCCTACCTCGACGTGAACGCCATCGCGGCCGTCACAAGCCGGCCGCAGGACGTGCTCGGTCTGCACTTCTTCAGCCCGGCCAACGTCATGCGCCTCGTGGAGGTGGTCCGTGCGGAAAAAACCGCGCCGGACGTGCTGGCCACCGCCCTGGACCTGGGCAAACGGCTCAACAAGCTGCCGGTGACGGTGGGGGTCTGCTTCGGCTTCGTCGGCAACCGCATGCTGGAACGCCGCAGCCGCGCCGGCGAGCGCCTGCTGCTCGAAGGCGCGCTCCCGCACGCGGTCGATGCGGCGGTCACCGGCTTCGGCTTCAAGATGGGGCCCTTCGCCATGGGCGACCTCGCGGGGCTCGATATCGGCTGGCGCTCGCGCAAGGATTTCGGCGGCCGGGCGCCGATCGCGGATTCCCTCGCCGAGATGGGTCGGTTCGGCCAGAAGACCGGACGCGGTTTCTTCCTGTATCCGGACGGCGCCCGGACCGGGACGCGCGATCCCGAGGTGGAGGCGCTGATCGCACGGGTCGCCGCCGAGCACGGCATTGCGCACCGGAGCTTCAGTTCGGAAGAAATCGTCGCTCGCCTCATGTACCCGATGGTCAACGAGGGCGCGCGGATCCTGGAGGAGGGCATCGCGGCCCGGCCGGGCGACATCGATACGATCTGGATCAATGGCTACAACTGGCCCGCCTGGCGCGGCGGCCCGATGCACTGGGCCGACACGGTGGGGCTCGAGACTATCGCCGCAGCGCTGACGCGCTTCGCCGCCGAGACCGGCGACGACAGCCAGGAGCCGGCGCCGCTGCTGAGGCGCCTCGCCGCCGAGGGCGGCCGCTTCGCCGACTGGACGGCGGCCTGATGCGGACCTGGTCCCGGTTTCCAAAGGTCCGAGACCTTTGGCGGGTGCAGGGCAGCGCCCTGCCGAAGGCCGAGGCCGCATCCGTCGGGGCGTCGCCCCGACACCCCACCGAAGGGCGTGACGCCCTTTGGAAACCCCGGAGGAACCCGTCATGACCGACGCGGTGATCGTCGCGACCGCCCGCACGCCCATCGGCAAGGCCCATCGCGGCGCGCTGAACCTCACCCGCGGCGCCGACCTCGCCGCCCACGCGATCCGGGGCGCCCTCGACCGGGCGCACCTGGAGCCCGGGGCGGTCGAGGAGGTGGTGCTCGGCTGCGGCTATCCGGAGAACGCCACCGGCGGCAACGTCGCCCGGCACGCCGCCCTGGTGGCGGGGCTCCCGGTCGCGTCGGCCGGCGTCACGGTCTCGCGCTTCTGTGCCTCGGGCCTGGAGGCGATCGCCAGCGCGGCCCGCCGCATCATCCTCGACGGCGTGCCGGTGGCGGTGGCGGGGGGCGTCGAGTCGATCAGCCTCGTCCAGGCGAAGGTGCAGCGGGAGCTGACCCGCAACGCGTGGCTGGAGGCCCACCTGCCGGCGATCTACATGCCGATGATCGAGACCGCCGACATCGTGGCCGAGCGCTATCGGATTTCCCGGGAGGCGCAGGACCGCTTCGCCCTGGAGAGTCAGCGCCGCACTGCGGCGGCGCAGGAACGCGGGCTGTTCGACGACGAGATCGTCCCGATGAGCGCCCTGATGGCTGTGACCGACAAGGCCACCGGCGAGACCCGGGAGGTCGAGACCCGGCTCGCCAGGGACGAGGGCAACCGGCCCGACACGACTCTGGAGGGGCTTTCCAAGCTCAAGCCCGTGCACGGGGAGGGGGCCTTCATCACGGCGGGCAATGCGAGCCAGCTTTCGGACGGCGCCGCAGCCAGCGTGCTGATGTCGGCCGGGGAGGCGGCGCGGCGGGGTCTCACGCCGCTCGGCACCTTCCGGGGCTTCGCCTCGGCCGGCTGCGGACCGGACGAGATGGGCATCGGCCCGGTCTTCGCGGTGCCGCGGCTGCTGGAGCGGCAGGGTCTTACAGTGGCCGATATCGACCTGTGGGAGCTGAACGAGGCCTTCGCGTCGCAGTCGGTCTATTGCCGCGACAAGCTCGGGATCGACCCGGACAAGGTCAACGTCAACGGCGGGGCCATCGCGGTCGGCCACCCGTTCGGCATGTCGGGCGCGCGGCTCGTCGGCCACGCCCTGCTGGAGGGCCGTCGCCGCGGGGCGCGCTACGCCGTCGTCACCATGTGCGTCGCCGGCGGCCAGGGCTGCGCCGGCCTGTTCGAGATCGGGGGCTGACGATGGATCTCCGCTTTACGCCGGACGAGATCGCGTTCCGCGACGAGGTGCGGACTTTCTGCCGGACGGAGGTTCCGGCCGACATCCGAAAAAAGGTCTCGGAGGGGCGCAGCCTCACGAAGGAGGATTACGTCACCAGCCAGCGGATCCTCAACGCCAAGGGCTGGGCGGTGCCGCACTGGCCGCAGGAATGGGGCGGCCGGGATTGGACCTCGATCCAGCGCTACATCTACACCGAGGAGCTGTTCCAGGCGGCGGTGCCGCTGCCGCAGCAGTTCAATTGCTACATGTTCGGGCCCGTGCTGGCGACCTTCGGGCGGCAGGACCAGAAGGCCCGCTTCCTCCCGCGCGCCGCCAATCTCGACGATTGGTGGTGCCAGGGCTTTTCCGAACCCGGCGCCGGCTCCGATCTCGCCTCGCTCAAGACCAAGGCTTTGCGCGACGGCGACCATTACGTCGTCGATGGTCAGAAGACGTGGACGACGCTCGGCCAGCACGCCGATTGGATCTTCTGCCTCGTCCGCACCGACTTCGAGGCCAAGAAGCAGCGCGGCATTTCCTTCCTGCTGATCGACATGAAGACGCCCGGCATCACCGTGCGGCCGATCCTCACCCTGGAGGGCCGGCACGAGGTCAACGAGGTTTTTTTCGATTCTGTCCGCGTGCCGGTCGAGAATCTCGTGGGCGAGGAGAACAAGGGCTGGGACTACGCGAAATTCCTGCTCGCCAACGAACGCACCGGCATCGCCCGGATCGGGCTGACCAAGGAGCGGATCGCCCGGATCAAGCGGCTGGCCCGCGAGATGCCGGCCGGGTCCGGCACGATGTGGGACGATCCCGCCTTCCGGACCCGGGTCGCGGAGGTCGAGATCGAATTGAAGGCCCTGGAAATCACCCAGATGCGGGTGGCGGCCAAGCAGGGCCGGGCGGATTCGGTCGAGCCGGATCCGGCCTCGTCCCTCCTCAAGATCCGCGGCTCGCAGCTCCAGCAGGCGGCGACCGAATTGCTGGTGGAACTCGCCGGGCCGTTCGCGCTCGCGGCGCCGTCACGCGCGGCGGGGGCCAACAACCTGCCCGGGGGCTTCGACTGGGTCGACGCGGCGGCGCCCAGCTACTTCAACAACCGCAAGGTCTCGATCTACGGCGGCTCGAACGAGATCCAGCACAACGTCATCGCCAAGGGTATCTTGGGAT
>NZ_JALNUM010000101.1:0-22018 GCF_026540795.1 Methylobacterium sp. GC_Met_2 | reverse complement strand
AGCCGGGACAAGCCAAGGTGACGCGTCGCGCGCTCCGATCCTTTCCCCCCGGCGCGCTACACGCTTTGCCCATTCGGCAGGGAACACCTCGACCCGACAGGGTGAATCACTCCACGCTTGCCGAAGGATCTGTGTTGAAGCGTCGACCCGCGGCATTTCCCCGGAGTCGGTCGACCGGGCGGGAGCCCCGACAAAAGTGGGTGCGCCTCGCAGGATCCCCCGCGCGGACAGCCCGCAGGATCGGCACGGGAGCGACGGCGAAGCTTTCTAAGATCTGCTTTAAGTTCTTCCTCAATATCTCTCGTACAAACCCGATATAAACCCGCATTCATGATATAAGAGTTTGGTCAATGACCCGCTTCCGTGCTCCTCACCCGCAATCTATCCTCGTGCCTGATCCCCCACGAAGAGATCAGCGTTAAATTTTCAGGGTGTCTGCGTAAAAAATTCTCCCGATGCCGAACATATGAAAAGCTTGTGCTCGGAATTTAAGCGCGTTCGGAATGGATCCAGACTGCATGCCAGCTAAGATGCGAGTCGCAAACGCGGGGTGAACCCGCGTGATCTTAAGACAGGCAGGCTCAGGGTCTTTGAGGGCGCCATGATGGGGGCTACGGCACTTCACAAAAACGCATCCGTTCTCGATCTCTTGTTTAGAGAACACAACCAATGGTTGACGCGGTGGTTAAATCGGCAGCGCTGGACCGTCGCGGCCTCGGACGACCTGACGGCGGATGTCTTCATCGCCTTGTTGCAGTTGCCCGATCTGGAGCGGGTCCGGCAGCCGCGCGCGATGATGACCACCATCGCGCGGCGGCTGATCTGCGACGCGCGGCGCCGCAGCGATCTCCGGCTGGCCTACGAGGCCGAGCTGGCGGCGATGCCGGAAGCGGTCGAGATATCCGCGGAGGACCGGCTGATCCTCGCGCAAGCACTCCAAGCCATCGACACCATGCTGGCGCGCCTCTCACAGAAGGCCCGTGCGGCATTCCTCATGAGTCAGATCGACGGCCTGCCCTATGCGGAGATCGCCGCGGAGCTGAAGGTCTCGGTAAGCATGGTGCGCAAGTACGTTGCGCAGGGGCTGCGCGCCGCCTACGAGGCGCAGATGCGCCAAGAGTAACCGGGGTATCTGTGGTGACCGGGTTGGCTGTGATCAAGGTGAGCGTGAGCACGTCGAGCGGATCGTACGGAGATCGGGGATGACGAGATCCGCCAACCACGACGATGAGCCGGGCGAGGCCGCGATCGGCTGGATGGTCGAGCTGTGTTCCGGAGTGACCTCCGAACGTCAGAAGCGGGCCTTCGAATCGTGGCTCGCGGCCGACTCGCGCCATGTGGAAGCGTGGGCGCAATTGCAGAGGGGCCTCGCACCCTGTGGGCTCGCGGCCGAGCAGAAGCTGCCGGCGGGCCGGCTGAGGCAGCAGCTCGTCGAGCGGCGATCCGATCGGCGCGCCGTGCTCGCCGGCCTGATGGCCGCGCTGGGTCTCGGGACAGCCGGCGCGGTGGTAACGGACCGGTTCGTGCCGCTCGGCAGCCTCCTCGCCGATCACGTGACGCGGACCGCCGAGCAGACCCGTGTCCACCTCGACGACGGCAGCGTGGTCGTGATGGCACCACGCACCGCCCTCGACATCGCTTACGCGCCTGGCCGGCGGGGTATCCGCCTGATCGAGGGCGAGGTTCTCCTGCTGGTCGCGTCCCGGGCCGCGCCGTTCCGGTTCGACGCGGGGGCGCTCCGCCTCACGGCCACATCCGGCCGCTTCCTGATCGAGAAGCGACCGGACAGTCTCGCGGCGACGGGGCTCGAGGGGACGGGGCAGATCGCCTTCGCAACGCAGGCCTCGGGCCCTATCGGACGGGGCGAGCGCATCGGCCTTCGGGCGGGCCAGCCCGATCGGCAGCCGGTGGAGGTCGAGGACGCCGCGGCCTGGCTCGATGGACTCTTGGTGGCGAAGAACCGCCCGGTCGCGGCGATCGTCGACGGTCTGCGTCCCTATTTCCCGGGCGTCATTCGCCTCGATCCGGCCGTGGCGGAGATCCGCGCCACCGGCGTGTTCCCGCTGCGGCGCCCGGACGACGCCCTCGACATCCTGGGTGCTTCCCTCAACCTGTCGGTCACCCGGGTGGCGCATTATTGGGTGGCGATCGGGCCGGGCGCGCCCGGAGACGCCCGACCCGGCTGAAGCCGGTGTTTTGTCGGGCCTGCTTGCGCCGAACCGGCTTCCAATCCGGGAGCAAGCACGCGAATCACTGGGCCGGGTCGAGATGCCCGTCGATGAAGGCGCAGACCCGGGTCTTCGACATGACGCCGGAAACGCGCCCGACCTCCACGCCACCACGGAACAGGACCAGGAGCGGGATGCCGCGGACCGCCAGCCGCTCGGCGATCGCCGGATCGGCCTCGATGTCCGCCGCCCGCACTGCGATCTCGCCCGCGTACTCGGCCGCGACCTCCTCGATGATTGGGTTCATCGCCCGGCAGGGGCCGCACCAGGGCGCCCAGAGCTTGAGGAGCACCGGTGCTGCGGCATCGAGAATCTCGGCTTGGAAGGTGGCATCGGTCACGGAGGCTACAGTCATGCGGCTTTCTCGCGCGCGTCGTTCGACTCGCCGAGGACGAGCCGGTGGGTGTGGAAGTCATCGAGCACGTCGGAATGTGCGACGCTGATCAGGGTCAGGCCCGGCAGCGCGTCGAGCAGCAGCGCGTACATGGCCCGCGCGTTCGACGGATCGAGGGCGCTGGTCGCCTCGTCCAGCAGGATCAGCGCCGGACGCAGCAGCAGGGGGCGCAGAAAGGCGAGGCGCTGCTGCTCCCCCGGCGAGAGGTGCTGGTCCCACTCGGCGGCGCGGTCGAGATCCGCCGCCCGATCCGCGAGCCCAATGCGCCCGAGGAGGTCGCGCAGCACCGCGTCCGGCACCGGATCGGGCGACGGGTAGGTGATCGCCTCCCGTAGGGATCCGATCGGCAGGTAGGGCACCTGCGGCATGAACAGGGTCGCCGCCCGCGGCGGCATGGTCAGCCGGCCTGTCGTCTCCGGCCAGATCCCGGCGAGCGTCCGCAGCAGGGTGCTCTTGCCGATGCCCGAGGGGCCGCGGATCAGCCAGCGCTGCCCGGGGGCCACCTGCCAGGCCGGCAGGCTGAGGAGCGGCGCGCCGCCGGGTCGGCCGATCGTCAGCGCCTCGACCTCCAGCGCGGCGGCCTCGGCCCGGGGTGGGCCGGGATCCGGCCGGGACGGGACGGCGTCCAGCACGGCATCGAAGGCGCGCAGGCGGCGGATCGTGCCGCGCAGGACCTGGATCGTCGCGGCGGCCTCGGCGAAATACGCGATCGCCCCGTGGAACTGCTCCATCGACCGCTGGGTCTGGAACAGGTCGCCGAGGGACAGTTCGCCGGCGACGTAGCGCGGCAGGATCAGCAGCAACGGGAACAGGCTGTTGACCTGGCCGATCGTGGCGTTCGTGACCTGGATCTTCACGGTCTGGCCGATCTGGGCGAAGAAGTTCGTGCGGATCGCCGCGAATCGCGCGGTCAGGGCCGCCTGCTCGGCCGCCTCGCCACGCAGCAGCGCCACCTGCTCCGCGGAGCGGCGGACCTGGATCAGCTTGAAGCGGAAATCGGCGGCGCGATGCTGCCCCTCCGCGACGAGGCGCGGCAGCCTACGCCCGGCACCCAGCACCGCGGCCGTGTGCAGGATCGTCCAGGCCACCGTCGCCCAGAGCAGCAGGCCGGGGATGTGCAGGCTCACGGGTCCCAGGGTGATCGCGCCGGCGCCCGACGCCGACCACAAGATGATCCCGAAGGTGATCCCCATCGAGGCGACCTGGATCAGCGCGAAGACGAGCAGGACCATGGTCTTCGTAAAGGCCTGGACATCCTCGGCGATGCGCTGGTCCGGGTTGTCGAGGAGATCGCGGCGCTGGGTCTCGTAATAGGCGCCGCTCTGCAACCAGCGCGCCACGTAGCGGCCGGTCAGCCACTGGCGCCACTCGAACGCGATGGTTTCGGGCACCGAGAAGGCGATCACCGTCTGAACAATGGCGGCGCCCAACACGATGGCGAGCAGGCCCAGCACCCCGGGCAGCCGGTCCAGCGCCCGTTCGGCCAGCATGTCGTAGAGCGCCTTGGTGTAACGGGTGCTCAGGACACTCGTGTAGACCATGAGACTCTGGGCGGCGAGGTTCACCCCCACGAGCGCCCAGGCCCGGAGAGCGCTGCGGGTGATCCAGAACGCGAACGTCAAACGGCCGAAATGGCGGAGCTTCGCCAAAAGCAGGATCTGGGTCGGGATCGCGGGTCCGGGCGCCCCCGCGCCCAGCTCCGGTTTTCCGGCGTCGTTCGACTGCACGGGGCTCGTTATCGGCGGTCGCGTCATGCCGCCGCCGCGCCCGGCGGCCGGGCCGCAGCGAGGTAATCGAGGCAGCGCCGTGCGAGATCGCGGACCGCCTGGAAATAGGCCGCGTTGGCGGCGGCGAGTTGCATGGCGAACCGCCGGGCGAGTTCCGGCTCGCGCGCGTGGAAGAGCGGCGGGAAGGCGAACGCCTCGGGTTGCCCCCCCGCCGCCAGGCTCTCGCTCCGGCAGGCCTGGAAGCAGCGTTCGACGGCGGCGTCGTCCGCCGCCGTCCAGCCGGTCGCCGCCGACGCGGCGTGGGCCTCGATCTCGAGCCAAGCCATCGCGACCTCCTGGAGGATCGAGGAGGAGGCAGCCGGGTCCCAGGCCACCGCTTCGACCAGCCGGCCGAAGCGCTGTCCGGCCGGCTCCCGGGCGGCATCGGTCGCCGTCACGGCCGCCGCCCGGGCCGCGCGCCACGCGGTGGCTCCCGGCCGGTGGCCCGCCAACGCGGCGCGATGCAAGGCCTCGATGCGGTCACGAGCGGCGATGATCTCCGGCTCGTCTCCAGCGTGCGCGGACGCCTCGTCCAGCAACGCGCACAGGATGAGACCGGGCACGTTCGTCAGGTCGGCCCCTGGCGTCACGCCCATGAGCATGGCCCGCGCGAGATCGGCGGCCTCGCCCGCATTGGAGCCACGCTCCTCGTCTCCGCAACGCGGACAAAGGAAGTCGAGGAGCGGCATCAGGGAGGAGGGAAAGCCCGTCGCCCGCGCGAAATCCGCCGGATCGTTCGAACCGGCGATGCAGCCGGCGGGTGTCCCGCCCACCCCGGTCCAGCTCGGACCGGATGGCGTGACTGTTCCGGCGTCGCGGTGTTCGTCAAGGCGCGCCAGCAATGCGGACTTTCGCGCGGCGTCGCCGCCGAAGGCGAGACAAGGAGGGATCGACATGACGGAGGATCCTGGGATCGGAAATCAAACGCTCGACGGCCCACGGGGACATGCTGGCTGTAAGTCCCCGCGGATCCGGGGTCGTGCCCTCGGCGCGCGGGGCGCCGGCGATTGGTCAGAACTTGATCCGGGCCTGAGCCATGATCAGGCGCCCTTGACCAACCGGAATGAATTGTGGGACCTGCGTCGGCTCATAATAGTAATGATCGAATACGTTCTTGACGTTGAGCGAGACGCTGATGTTGTCTTTCGCATAACCGACCATCGCGTCGACGGTCACGTATCCAGGGATCCGCGAATTGCCCTGTTTCGGGCCGAAGCTGCTGTAGGTCCCGGGGACCGCCTCGGTCCCGCCGCCAAACTGGAATCCTTGAAGCGGACCTTCGTTGAAGGTGTAGACCGCAAACAGCGTTCCCTTGTAGGGCGGAATTCCCGGAAAGACTTCTCCGGGTTTAGCGCCCTGGGCACGGATCAGTGTGCGTCCAACGCCGGCGATCAGGCTGATGTTGTCGGTCAGTTGTCCCTGGACGTCCAATTCGAGTCCGTTCGATGAGCTGCCCGGTCCGAGAACGTTCCCGCCCTTTGATCGATCATAGATAAGCACGTTGCTGTACTGATTTTCAAAACGAGACGCTGTCACGGTCAACCGGTCGTTGAGCAAGTTGAATTTTAGGCCGTACTCGCTAAGATTGACGAATTGCGGCGGGGCCGACTGACCGTTGGCGAGAACACCTTGATTCGGGGTGAAGCCCGTACCCATCGTTCCGTAGACGCTCATCCACTTGGTGATATCAAAAACAGCACCGCCATTGTAAATCAGCGCGGGCTGGTCTGCTTTATCCACCGTGCTGCTCAACGTATGGGAGGTCTTGGATTGGTAGAAATCCTGTCTGACCGATCCGAGAACATGAAGGCGATCGAATAAATCGATCTTGTTCTGAAAAGCGAGGCCGATATCGTCGAAATTGACATATGACTTGTTATGATAGCCGAAGCGGGATGGCAAAGGTAGCACGGCTGGCGGCATCCGAGCGTCGAAGCGCAGCTTTGGAAATGTAAGAAGATTCAAAACTGACAAAGAGTCTGTTGTATAATCAATACCAAATCTCATTGTGTTCTTATAATCATCCAGGGTGTGAACCACGATAAGATCTGATTGGGTGACCAGTTTCCGTTCGGTCTGAGACATATAGCTTCCGATCGGCGACACGATCGTGGGACCGGTCATGCTGGGTGCGAAAATATAGCCGACAGACGTGTAGTTATTCGAGAAATACGCGGAGCGGTTGCGAACGGTGAAATCGAATGTCCCGAACCGGTCTGTAACGACCGATCCGAGCTTGTGCTCGAAATCGAGGTAGGGATTGAGGCTTCGGAATGATGCACCGGCGTCGGGTGTGCCAATCGGCCTTTCGCGTGAGACCCGGATCGGGCGCCAGTTGAGCGCATAATTGCCGACCGTGATCGGCGAGAGCCCGACGATCTGATCGGCGTAACGAACGCCGGCCGTCACGGTCGTATCACCGTCATCCCACCGGACTTTCGGCGAGATCAGCCCATCATGAGGAGACCTGTCGCCGCCCGGCGCCGTATCGGCGGTGTTGCCCGAGACGTTGATGCGATAGGTCAGGTTCTCGGTCCCTTCGACAGGGCCGCCCAGGTCGAAGGCGAGCGTTCGGTAGAAGCGGCTGCCGAGATAGAGCGCCGCCTTGCGGATCGGTTCGGCGCTGGGCATCTTGGGGATGATGTTGATGCCGCCACCTGGGAGGCTTACGCCCGTGAGGTCGGTGGTCGGTCCCTTGATAACATCGACGCGCTCGACATCCTCAATCGGCACGTAGATTCCGCGCGGCCCGATGCGACCGCCGATCATCACGTTCTGTACGTCGAAACCGCGGACGCTGTAGCTTGCGACGCCCTGCCCCTGACCTGCGCCGTTACTGACCGTGACGTTGCTGACGTTGCGGGCCGCATCTAGGATCGAAGTCAGCCCCTGTGCCTGGATCACGTCCTTGGTGACGCCGACCACCGAGCGCGGGTTCTCCTTAAGCGGGATGTTAAGGCGATCGGACGTGCTGGTGGTGCCGGCGGCGAAGCCGCGGTCCCCCGTCCCGCTCACGAGGTCGGCTACGTCGATGACGGCGAGCGTGTCGCCGCCCGGCGCCGGAGCGGCTGGGGCGGCGGCCTGCGTCCGCCGGATGATCAGGCCGCCATGCGAACTGGCGACCGCCGTCAGCCCAGTGCCGGCCAGGGCACGGGCAACCGCCTCGCCGACGCTCATCGGTCCGACGATCGGCCCGGTCGTGCGGCCGCGGGTCAAGTCGGCAGGGAAGGAGATCGCCTGCCCGCTGGCCCGCCCGATCTGCGCCAGCGCGCTACCGAGATCGCCCGCCGGGATGTTGAAGTCGATCTGGCTCTGGGCATAGGCCGGCGTTGCGAGCGGCAGCAGCAGCGCCGACGCAGCAGTGGACAAGAGGATGGCGAGCATCGTCCCGCGCCCGCACGATCGATAGCGCCACCCCTTGCCGTGCCCATTCGACAACGCCACCGTCTCTGTCATTGTAGCCCCGCCCGGGACGCGGCTCTCTCCGCGCTCACCTTCCCTGTCGGTCGAGCAGCCGAAAGCGTCAGTTCAGGCGCGAGTTTCTAACCGCAGCGCCGGTACGACTCCGCTGCGCCCTGGGATTGCCCCGGTTTGGTGGCTCTTGCTCACTTTGCGTGGATCAGACGGCGTGGACCATGCGACGCTGTGAGAGATCGAAACCTGCCCACCCGTAGCTACGGCCTGTACGGATTCGATAGGCCCCGGGTTTAGACCCAAATTTCAATTGTCGATCGCTTCGAAGCCAAGGACGAGACTCAGTCGATTTTCACGACGAACATTCCGGCGAATCAGATCTGTACAGGACGCAGTACCCGTATCTTGTGCGCTTGATCAGCTTTAGTTGGTCGATCTAGTATTATCGCTAATAATTTGATTGGCGCCCTCGAACGGCCGAGGCACCTTCGCTCGCGTTTGGCCGCACGCCTGTCATGACCTCCTTGGTCAAGGAGGCGTTCAAATTCGGAGATCCAGCTTCGCGACGCCGAAGCAAGGCTCTCAGCCGTCGTCGATCAATCCAAACAGGGCAAACCGTCGATCATCACGCGCCATCGCCGGCCTGAGGCCGTGCTCCTTAGCTTCGAGGAGTGGCAAAGGCTGTCCCAGGCTCCCGTTCATTGGCAGACTCCTCTTAGCTGCACCTATCACGGACGACGACCTCCCCTCCCCGTCAGGTGGACTCACACGCGCCGGGCTGTGACGCCGTGTATCCCATCGGTACCAACGCCCTTATGGTCGGCGCGGTGACCAAGGCCGTTCTCGCCGTCACGCTGCTCGACTGGATGGAGTGCAACAACGCCAGTCTTTACCTCTGGGTGGTGACCCTCGCCGGAATCGGGAGCGACATCGCGAAACTCGGCGGGTACACAACCTTGCTGCTGCGCGTGGAACACGGATCGGCCGTACCAGCGAGACGCGCCGTCATCGCAGGACGTTCAGCATCGACCACAGCCGGCCTTTGGGCTCTTCGTCGCCGATGCCGACGCTGTAGGTCATGCCGGCAGCCAGCATCACGCCCGGCGGTACCGTGTCGATGTGGAGGCGCACGGGGATGCGCTGCGCCAGCCGCACCCAGGTGAAGACCGGATTGACGCTCGGCAGGCCAAGATGATCCGGGCTGTCGTTCGGATCGGCGATCCCGCGCCCGATGCTCTCGACATGGCCGATGATCCGCGGCGCGAAGCCCATCAGCTGCACCGCGGCCCGGCCACCGATTGCGATGCGGGCGAGCTTGGTCTCCTCCAAATAACCCGTGATCCAGAAGCTGCCAGCGTCGAGGATGGGAACACGGGTCACGCCCGCGGCGGCATAGTCCCCGGCCGTAGGCGGAGATGGGTGACATAGCCGTCGACCGGCGCCCGGACCGTCGTGCGCTCAAGGTTGAGCTGCGCCACATGGGCGGCCGCGACCGCGCCGTCATACGCGGCGCGCGCGATCGCCGCCGAGCCGTTGACCTGCTCGATCACCTCGGGGGCGACGATCCCGTGGCCGAGTTGATTGCGGCGGCGCACCGCCGCGGTCTTCAACGCCGTGTCCTCGCGTTTCGCCAGGACGGTTGCTTCGGCGCCGTCGTGGGCCAACCGGAAGCGAGCCGGGTCGATGACGTAGAGGATGTCGCCGCGCCGGACGTATTGGTTGTCGACCACACGGACTTCCGCCACCGTACCAGAGATTTCAGGCGCAACCTGCACCACCTCGGCGCTGACCCGCCCATCGCGCGTCCAAGGCGCGAGCATGTAGGCCCACCATAGGGCGACGATCAGCACGCCGGTACCGGCGACGATCGCGAGGGTGAGCAAGGGGCGGAGCAGGCGCTTCACGATCGGCATGAAAAACTCAGACGCACAGGACCAGCAGTGCCACCGTCGCGAGCAGCACCGAGAATTCGAGCAGGGCCGGATGCTAGGCGAAGCGCAGCACGCCGGTGCGGGCGATGGCCGCGCGCAACCCCAGGCAGATCGGGATCGCCGCGACGAGGTAGGCGAGGATGGGCGGCAGATAGACGCCGCCGAGTGCGACCTCGTTCAGCGCGACCTGTACCTCAGGCGACCGGCGAGCCAGTCGGCCTGCGCGCCGACCAGGGACGCCATGTCGGCGAGGCCGGCGACGATCCGCTGGGCCACCGCCCGCTCGGGCGGCTCGTCGACCGGCTGCGCGGCAATATCCGCCGCGGCCCTCGTGAGCGTGTGGGCAGCCTGCGGCGACGGCCGGGCTGCGCCGGCGAGCGCCGCCAGCGTCGCCTCCCGCAACGCCTGCGAGGCGTTGGGTCGTCCGGCCGCATCCCGCACCCGCAATGCGGCGCGGCCGAGTTGCAGGCCCGCGATGCCGTCCGCCAGCATCGGCGTCGCCGCCCCCGGATCGGCCTTGAGACCGAGCGCGATGCGGACCAGGCTGTGGTGCTGGAGGTGCTCCCAGACGGATCGTTCGGCCCGGAACCCTGAGCGAACGGCCGCCAGCACGTCGCGGCGGAGCGCGGCCTCGATCCGGCGCGCTTGACGGTGCGGGTCGGGCGGCAGGATCACGCGGAAAACCAGCAGCGTGACGAGGACCGCCGCGATCCAACCGAACGCTTGGTTCAGGAAAGCGGGCACGCTGAACACCATCGGGTTGACGACGCCAACGAGCGTTTTGAACGCGACCAGATAGGTGAGCCCGGCCGGGGCATGGCGTGGGATGGTGGTCGCGTAGAGCCCTGCCATCCAGAACGTCGCGAGGATCGCGACGAGCGGCGGGAAGCCCTGCACGCCCGGGAGTAGGCCGAAGGCGCAGACGAAAGCCAGCGGCACGGCCACGATCGTACCCTTGATGAACGCGACCGCCCCCGCCGCGGGATTTCTCGTCAGGGCGAGCAGGACCGTGTACGGCGCCAGGATGAGCAGCAGCAGTGACCAGTCGCTCCAGCCGGCTGCGATCCCGAACGCGCCGGC
Organism: Methylobacterium sp. GC_Met_2; assembly: GCF_026540795.1. Taxonomy (NCBI): domain Bacteria; kingdom Pseudomonadati; phylum Pseudomonadota; class Alphaproteobacteria; order Hyphomicrobiales; family Methylobacteriaceae; genus Methylobacterium; species Methylobacterium sp. GC_Met_2. The sequence goes on along the minus strand of NZ_JALNUM010000101.1, from coordinate 11,205 downwards.
GAGCGGGATTGCCAGCAGGGAGCGTAACCGGTTCTCGACGGCGCCGCGCCAGTCGCGATGATAGCGGAAGGCGCGCGGAGACTGGACGATCCCGCCGTGAAGCGCCGCCAACGCGGACACAGCCGTGCTGTAATTCGCGATGACGTCGAGGAGGCGGTCGAGCGCGATCAGCCGGGCGGATGCGTCGCCGACCGTCCCCTCGGCGAGGCCGACATGATCGCGCAGCCTGACGCGCAGGGCGTCGGTCTGTCGCCTCGCTTCGGCGAGGCGGCGGCGCTCGATCAGCGCGACGACTTGCGGCAGCGCTGTGCCGACGAGACCGTATGCCTCTGCGAGGCTCCCTGGTTGCGCGTCGCGCAGGCGCGCGACGCAGAGCAACGTGCCGAACAGGGCGGCGATGCAGGTGCGGACGGCGTCGGCACGAATCGCGACATCCGGCGACGCGGCGTGGCTCAGTTCCAGCAGGTCGTCGATGGCGAACAGGCCGCCGATCTGCTCCGGCCGAAGCGGCGCCTCGGCGGCGGTCCCGGTGGCGAGCCGATCCAGAACGGCGGCGGACACCTAGGGCGCGCGGCCCAGGAATTCGAGGCAGCCCCGGCCCGGTAGCGGTTGTGGTCGCCGGTGCGATAGAGCCGTTCGCCCGTGCGCGGATGCGGGAAGAAGGCGCGTGCCGTCCCGGCCTCGTCGCCGAGGTAACCGGGCGCGAGCCCGTCGCCCGCGATGTAGCGGTCGCCCTCAACATCGTCCGGGCGGGGCCGCAGCGCCGCATCGAATACGTGGTAGCGCTGGTTGGCGAGCAGGTAGCCATAAGGCACGGAGGTCCAGCCCGGAGGCTGCGCCTCCGTGTCGAACCAGTTCGACCAGATTGCCGCCTCGGTCGCCCCGCCGAGGGCGGTGGCATTGGCCCGGGTGCGCGCGTCCTGCTACTCGGCGGGCGCGAGGTCGTCCGGCACCGGCGCCTCCCAGGACGTTGCATCCGCGCCGAGAGGGTCGAGGAGCGCACCGTAGGCTTCGAACATCGCCTCCGGGAGTCCGTCCGGGAACAGCTCCGTGATGACGATCCAGTTGTATTCCAGGCTGTTGTTGCGGATCATCGCCTGATGGTCGAGCCAAACCTGCGGCGTCTCGGTGTAGAGATGGCAGGGCTCGCCGAGCATCACCGCGCCACCGTTGCGGTGGACCAGGGCGTCGATGTCGGGCCCGAGCAGGCTCGTGAACACCACCGGCATCGCCGCGTCCGCGCCCTGGCCCAGGCGCTGGGCGCGCTGGCGCAGCACCTCGACCCCGGTGAATCAACAATGCCGGGCAGATCGGGAGGTCGTGATGTGGTCGGGTCTGCCGCAGCTCCTCGTCTTCCCGCTGCTGCCACCCCTGATGCGGCGGCTCGATCCGCGGCTGCTGATCGCGATCGGAACCGGGTTCTTCATCGCGCGCTGCTGGATCGATGACGGGCTCAGCCACGATGTCGGCCGCGACCAGCTGATCCTGCCCCAGGTGCTCCGGGCGCTCGGGCAGCCGCTCTTCGTCGTGCCGCTCTCCCAGCTCGCCACCGCCGGGCTCTCCCCGCGGGATACGGTGGATGCCTCGGCCCTGATGAACATGACGCGCAATCTCGGCGGTTCGGTCGGCATCGCCGTACTCTCGGCGATGGTCGCGCGGCGCGAGCACTGGCATGTCTCGGTGATCGCCGAGACGGTGACGCACAACGCCTTGCGCACGCAGAAGCACCTCGCCGGCTTCGCCGCCCGGATCGCCGACCCCGCTTTGGCCCAGGACCGCACCGTCGCCGCCCTCGCCGCACAGATGCGCCGCGACGCCCTGGTGATGGCCTATGCCGACGGGTTCTGGTTCGTCGGCGTCGGCCTCGCCCTCAGCCTCGCGCTGATCCTGTTCCTGAGGTGGGCCCCGGCCGCGACTACTGCGTGATCGCGGCGGCCGTCCTGCGCACGCCGTGGAGCCCCTGCCAACCGACATAGCCGGTGTAGAGCCCCACCAGCACGATCAGGCCAGCCGAGGCGTAGGGCGCCCGCGCCGCAAGCGTCGAGAGACCCGGCCAGCACCCGGCCGCGTGCCGCAGGCCGAGCGCGGCCACAATTCCGGCGGCGACCAGGGTCAAGGCGAGGCCGATCCCGAAGCATAGCACCAGGGCAAAGCCGAGGCTGAGCTGCTTCAACTGCATGCACAGCAGCAGCACGGTGATCGCCGCCGGACAGGGAATCAGCCCGCCCGTGAGGCCGAACAACACGATCTGCCCGGTGGTCACGGTGCGGCCGGCGAAGCGGCGCTGGATGTCGGCCGCGTGGGCGCGGGCATGGGCGTCGTCCGCCTCGCCGAGGTCCAGCGCGCCGGGGTGATCGTGGTCGTGCTCCGCGAAGGCGAGATCGTGCGTCTCCGCGCCGAGGGCGAGGCGGGCCGTGAAGGCGTGCGGCTCGGGGATGGTGTCGCGGCTCTCGAGGTATCCGTCGTGCTCCACGAGGGCGAAATCCTGGCGCGCGCCGTCGGGCCGGATCGTGCTGAGACGCAGCGCCTGCGCGTCAAGCAGCGGCCCGTCCGCGGCCTGGATGCGCCAGCGCGGCGGCACGCCGTCCTCGACGATCGCCAGGGTCAGCGTCCCCGCCCGGGTGGCGATCCGCCGGAGCTCGGACGCGTGGTGGTGATGCGCGTGGTCATGGTGATGGTGGTCCCGCCGGATCTGCCACGCCGTCCAGCCGCCGATCGCCAGGATGAGCGCTCCCGCGATGAGCTGAAGGCGCGCTTCCGCCGCCTCGCCCATCCAGGCCTGCCCGAAGTGCTGGCCGATCAGGGCGACCGCCCAGACTATCGCCGTGTGCGAGAGCGCGGCGCACAGGCCAAGGAGCACCGCCTGCCGCACCGTGCCCCGGATGGCGATGATGAAGGCGGCCATCAGCGTCTTGGAATGGCCGGGTTCGAGGCCGTGCAGCGCGCCGAGCAGGATCGCGGTCGGCACGAACAGCCAAGTGTGCCCGGTGCCCTGCTGAAGGAGTTCGGGAAGGCTGGGCACGGGTGGCTCCTCTCACTTGAGATAGGTGCGGATGAGCGCGATCAGCTCCGTCGCGCCCTGGGCGCGCTCGGCCTCGGACGGGGGATCCACGACGTGATGGCGGATGTGATCCTCCATCAGTTCGGCGGTCAGGCCGTTGATGGCGCCGCGCATGGAGGCCACGAGCATCAGCACTTCGGCGCATCCGCGCTCGGCCTCCAAGGCCCGCTCCACGGCCTCCACCTGCCCTTTAAGGCGACGGACCCGGCCGAGCAGCTTCGTTTTGTCCTTGATCGTGTGCGACATGGAACGGTGAACCCTATAAGATAGGGGGGTACCCTATGCAAGCAGAAACGGATGAGCCCAGGCTAGCCCGAGGCCGGCCTCGTACAATGCGGCGGCGCTGTGCGGCTGCGGATGAAGGAAACCGCGCCTGCGGCCGAGGCCCCGCCGGCAGGCTCAGCGCAGCCGGGCGAAGCGGGAGGGACTGAGCCCCTTGTTCTCGCGGAAAATCTCTCTGAAATGGCTGAGGTTCCCGAACCCGACCGACACGGCCGCATCGGCCACGCTGACGCCCTGCCGGATGAGTCGGGCCGCCGCGTCGAGGCGGAGCGCCGTCAGATAGGCGTGGACCGGCTGACCGACGAGGTCGCGGAACCCGTATTTGAGCTGCTTCTCGTTGATGTTGACCTTGCGTGCCAGGCGCTCGATGGTCCAGCCGTTCCGGAAGTCGCGGTCGAGGATCGCCCGGGCCCGGAGCAGCCGCTCCCGCTCCTGCGGCCGGGGCGCGCGCCGCCCCCGCGGCACACCGTCGAGGGCGTCGAGGGCCACGCCCAGGGCTTCGACCGCCCTTCCGTGCAGGAAGAGGCGGCGGCCCGGCGCGCCGGAGGCCGGTATCCCGGCGATGTCGTTGGCGATCTGAAGCAGCGAAGCGGGCGCGGGAAAGCCCGAGCGGAAGACCCCACCGCCCGCGGCGCGGCTTTCCGCGAGGCCCGACAGGCGCGCATCGCCCGTCCGGATCAGGAACCCCTCCTCAAAACGTAGATCCACCACCCTGACGCGCTGGCCGCCGCGGATCAGGTCCTCGCCCGAGGCGGGGCCGCGGCAGGCGTAGAGCAGTGCGGTGCCCGCCTCCGCGTCGACTAGCGGCAGGCCGTCGACGCGCAGCCGGCTACTGCTCTCCAGCACGACGCTCAGGGAGAAGGTCGCCGCGCCGGTCAGATCGACCGTGATGTCGCGATCGAGGAACGCGTCCACGATCACGACCGCGATGTCGGCGGCAACCGACTCGATCCGCGCCATCTCCAACCAGCCCAGCCGGGCCGGGCCAGTCCCTCCGCGATCGCATCCTGCCAGGACGGGGGCGGAACGGGGGCCGCGAGGGCGCTGTGTGGATTCGACAACACGCCCTACCGATCCTCCGCAAGCTTTGATTTTGTGCGGATGGCGTCAATGCCAGACCCAAAAGTGGCAGACAAGATATTTTGAAACCTTGATGACGCACGACGTAGTTTTTCCGGCGTAGTAGTAGTTTAGAAATGCTGTCAATAAGAATAATTGAGTCCGGGTCCGCTGCCGTTCTTGCGCTGCTTACCGGAACACCTGCCCTTTCTCGGCCGGAGGGGGAGACGCTCCAGCTCGAAGAGCTTGTGGTCACGTCGAACAAGCGCGAGCAGCGCCTCGATCGGGTCGACAGCGCCGTCTCCGTGGCGACCGAGGCGCGGCTGGCCGACAATGACGTCCGCGACGTCGGCGACCTGCATAAGGTGCTGCCCAACACGGTCATCGCGAACCGGGGCAACAGGGCCTACGCCAACTTCACGCTTCGCGGCATCGCCGCGCCGAATTTCTACAATCCGGCCGTCCAGGTCTCTGTCGATGGCGTGCCGCAGGCCTCGGCCAACCTCGCGCAGGATCTGTTCGACGTGAGCCGGGTCGAACTGCTCCGCGGGCCGCAGGGGACGCTCTACGGGATGAACGCCTTTGCGTACGTGCTCAACATCTTCACCGAGAAGCCGCGCGTCGACCGGGTCGACGTCTTCGCCACGGCCTCCGAGCGCCTGTTCGAGATCGGCACCGCGACGACGCGGGTGCTCGTCCCCGACACCCTGTTCCTCGATCTCGGTCTCAAGGAGCGCTATGGCATCGGCCAGATCCGATCAACGATCGCGAGATCCAACGCGCGCTCGGCGCGCTGGCCCGCGGACGGACGGTGCTGGTCATCGCCCATCGCCTCGCCTTTATCGTGGATGCCGACCGGATCGTGGTGCTGGACCAGGGCCGGATCGTCGAAAGCGGCGACAACGCCGCGCTGCTCGCCCGGGGCGGCCGCTACGCCCGCTTCTGGGCCCTCCAGAACCCCGATGCGCCGGGCGTCGGCGACGTTGCGAGAGCGCCGATGCCGTCAGCTCCTGAGACATCCCAGGCCGCGGGCGCTGCCGGTTCCAGAGCCGTGCCGTGGGGGCGCGACCTGACCACGCGGATCGCGCCGCGGCAGCGGATCCGTTACCAGGTCGGGCTCACCGTGATGGCGGCGGATACCGGGCTGGCCGGTCTGCCGCTCTTGACCGCAGCCTGGGTGATCCACGGGCCGGCCGGCGGCACCTGGACGGATGGGCAATCCCGGATCGCCGGGGCGCTGGTGGCGGGCACCTTCCTCGCCCGTCTCGTGGTGATGCCCATTGGCTTCGTCCGCGGGTTCGAATCCGGCTACCACGCGGTCGCCGGCCTGCGGCTCGCCGTGTTCGCGCATCTGCGCCGCCTCGGCCTCGGCGCCCTGTCGCGGATCGGCGCGGGCGGCCCGTCCGATCTCGTCACGAACCGCTTCCGCTGGATCGAAGAGGAGGCGGGCTACGGGTTCGGCCGGCAGATCCGCCAGGGCGCCCTCGCCCTGGTGCTGATCGCGGCGCTGACGATCCGGCACCATACACCTAGGTCATGGTCTCATCATTCCGGTCGATCGAACACCCGCCCATCGCGGAGGATCCCTCGGACCCCCGATGATGCGGATCCTGGGTGAAACGTCCGATGCCCTGCGTGGGTGGCCTCTGCTGCTTGCACACGGCCCGGCGGACCCTCCCAGCCTCGTTTTTCCTCTCGAAGATGAGAAACGACGGGTTTCCAAAGGACTTGCAGTCCTCTGGCGGTGTTCAGGGGCAGAGCTCCTGCGGTTTGCAGGGCGCAGCCCCGCGCCCGCAGAAGATCCCTGACATTTTGAATCTTATATTGAATATTTGCGCTTTAAACCACTTACGGCGCACAAGCGTGTGGGCCTACACCGGCAGCTTCCACGCGTTGCAGCCTCGAAACCGCTCTTGACACTCGATTGACACCGTGGCGCGATAAGCCAACTGGCGGGTGGCGCACACCTGACGAAGAAGCCGCTGGCAAGGCTGACGGGGCATCCCCGTCATCAACTCCCGCAATTGGCCGCCGATGCAAACAAGATCTCACGCCTTGTCGTGCTCAAGTGAAAGATCGAGCAGCCGTTGGGCCAGGAGCACCGCCGTCGCCGCGTCCACCGCGGATGCGTCCGCTCCGACCTGATGGACCAAGTCCGGGTTCTGCAGGAACATCGGTCCTCCGACCATCACACCGATGGATCGGTTGCACGACGCCTCGCGCACGGAGCGGATCGCCGTCGCGATGTGATCGACGCGGGTCTCGCTGCTGAGTGTCAGTCCCACGACGCCGAACCATTCGGACGCCACCAAATCGGTGATCTCCTCTGGACTGGATGAGAGGCCAAGGGACACAACCCAGCCGGCCCGCGTCAGAAACTGCTCGACGATCTGCACGCCCAGCGTGTGCTGCTCACCAGGCGCACCCATCAGGAGCAGACGGCGCTTCCCATCGAGCACAGCCATCCCGTCGTCGGCCCGGAAGCGCGCCACGAGATGCTGAAGCCGGGCGACCCCGGTGGTGACTTCGACGAAGTCGCACAGGTCCTCGTCCCACATGCGGCCCAACAGGGCGGCAGAGGGCGCCAGCAGATCGAGAAACAGGCGATCGACAGGGTGGCCCGCCGCGACCAGGGCCGAGAAAGCCTCGGTCACAGCCCCGTGGTCCGGCAAGAGCGTGAGGTCGGTGAAGGCCGCGACCTGCCCCGCAGTCGGCTTGAACGCCTGCTTGACGAGTTCGGTCCCCGCTTTGCGGTGGAGGAGAACCAGTTGAGGGATGACTTCTGTCTGGACGACCTGCTCCAGGGCAAGGCAGCGCTCGCGCGCCGCCTCGGCGGTCCGCTTGCGTGCGTATTGCCGACGCGCTTCTGCCGCAGCCTCGCTATCGTAACCGAGGCCGTCGCTCCACAGATGTTCGGACGCACCGAAATCCTGCATCGTCCCCCCCTGGGCGCTCTCGCGTCGACGGCCTTGCTGGTCGCTCGGTCACTGCTCGGCATGAAAAACTCAAATTACGACGATGTAAAGGACGAGCCGAATATCCTACTATCGGACTGTAATCAGCCGGCGATGTCTGCGCCTGCGGCGCTGATGGCGTATCCAACGGATCTTCTTATCCGAGCTTGATTATTTTCGTCCGAGCGCGTGAAAGGGCCCTGAATCGGGTTGCAGCAGGATCCGCTTGAGCGCCGCGGCGTTGTTCTGGTCCTCGGTGCTATCCAGCGCGTCCTGGAGTACCACCCGGAGATCGTCGGCCTCGACCCGCTCCAGGCCCCAAGTCGGATAGAGGCGCTCCCGCTCTTCCTCGCTCTGGTCCAGCGCGACCAGATCGTAATGCCTCGGGTCGCGATGCAGGCTGGCGATCAGCATCTTCATCTGGGCCGCCGGCCCTTCGATCCACAAAAAAGAGGTGCCGCTGCCGAAAACAAAGACCTCGGTGATGCCACGCGCGACATTGTGGCGCTGGGCCACCTCGACGATGCGGCCGACTTCGGCGTCATCGATACCCTCGGCGGCACGGCTGCAATCAACACAAAGATAGAGGGCGGGCATGTTGGTTCGGCCCGGCTCGGCCCTGCGTGGGATGCCGTATTCTCGAACATGGGGGCGTCCCGCGTAGAGGCCAGACAGGCCGGTCCACTCGGTGCGTCGGCGGTAGGATAGCGCAGCGGACCCAATTGAAAATTGGACTTCATTTAGCGGGCAGGCCCGCGGAGATTTTCGTTCAGCCCGTTGTGGCGCTCACCCTCGACTCGAGCCAGTCGGCTCATCGCGATCGCTCCTGTGCCTGGAGCAGCGGCAAACGGGATAGACGGCCCGCGGGGCCTACGCGTTTTTCTGAGGTGCATTGTCAGATAGATTGTGCAAAATCGATTTAGCCGGCGTGCCCGGTATGCCCGAGCCAGTGTCTCTCAACGCCCTCGATCCGCTGGCATAGGCATCTGCAACTTAAGGCGGTGATCATCTGTATGGTCCCGTCCGCACCGGACCACTCATCGCGTGTCAGGCTCACCCACCAGTATCGATGAGCCTGATCCGGGGCCGCGGATGTACCGTGTATTCAGCCTCAGCGTCGATGGCCGAGTGGGAGAAAGCCGTACGATCCAGGCTCAAAGCGATGACGACGCGAAAGAAATCGCTGCGGCGCTGCCCAACGGCCATGGGATCGATCTTTGGGAGCGCGCCCGGTACTTAGCCAGCTACCCCCCTCGTAGCGCGGCATATCCTGAGCAAGAGCCGTCGTGATCCAAGACAGATCGGTATTTCGAAAATCAGCTTCGGATCATGAGCGTGCGCCGAGCGATGTTCGCGCGACCGCTTTTCCGCTTGGAAGCGGATAATGGTGAAACCACCCCGTCTGAGACACTGATGCGTGCAAACTGTAGCGGCCGATGCGGGTCAGAAGCCGCCCGCCTGATTCGGAGTTGATGGGACGGTAAGACGGACATTCGATGCCGCACCGGCCCTGTCGTAAAAATCGACTTTGACGCGGCGTCAACGCGAGCAAAGCTTTTGGATCGAGCGGGGTGCCTACCTTGAGGGACGCTGGCGACCGCGTGGCCCAACGGATGTTGGTGTGTTGTCCCGGTTCTCTTCGAAAAGCTTGCGCCACCGGTTCAATCGATCAGGTTCGATCTTGCCTTCGGCGATCGCGGCCGTCACGGCGCAGCCCGGTTCATGGGCGTGGGTGCAGTCACGGTATCGGCACGAGGGCGCGAGCTCGACGATCTCAGCGAATAGGGTTTCGATTCCTTCTGCGGCGCCGCTGAGATGCAACGTTCGCATTCCCGGCGTGTCGATGACCCAGCCGCCACCGGCCATGGCATGCAAGGAACGCGATGTGGTCGTGTGGCGTCCCTTCGCATCGTGCTCGCGAATGCCTCCGGTCAGCTGAGCAGGCGCCTGACCTGGGCCCACCAGCGTATTCACCAGAGTGGATTTGCCGACACCGGAGGATCCGACCAGCGCGACGGTTCGCCCCATTCCGCACCACGCAGCGAGCATGTTTGCAGCCGCGGGCAGACGTGGATTGAGGGTCACAACGTCGAGCCCGCGTTGCAACTGGGACGCCTGACGCTGGTAGACGCCCAAATCGTCGGCTGTGTCCGCCTTGGTAAGCAGGAGCACCGGGGTTGTGCCGCCTTGATTGGCCAGAGCCAGATAGCGCTCTAGGCGCGCGGGATTGAAGTCGGCGTTGCAGGAGGTGACGATGAACAGCGTGTCGACATTGGCCGCCGCGGCTTGAAGAATCCGGCTGCCTTCCGTGCGTCGCTCCATCACCGTCCTGCGGCCGAGACGGCGATGCAATGTCTCGGTCTTGGGGTCGACGAGAATCCAATCGCCGACCGTGACGTCGCCCGCGTTGGCACGAACGGTCAGAGTCAACTCAACCGAGCCGGCCTCCGATAGGGCAGTCAGGCGGGACCGGTGAATCGCGGCAACCCGCATCGGGGCGAAATCGGCCTCGTGGGGTTCACGCTGGTCCTCGAAGAAATCGGACCACCCCAGGCTTGCAAGCGATACGGGTTGGAAGGCGGTGGGATGCTCGATCACCGATCGGCCCATGCCATGACATCAAGCGCTTGGCCAGCCCTCTGCTTCGGGCTCCCATCGGATCCAGATGGAACGCGAGGACCGTTCCGCGACAAGGCCTCGCTTGAACATGCCAAGCGAATCGGATGGTCGTACCGATGCGCAGGTCGATCCGAGTCGCACCGAGACGAGCCGACGAAAGCGACCGGTTTGATACCGCCCTGACAGGACTGAGGCGGCGGCAGGGCGCGGCACACCACCCTCTCAAACGCGGGTCTCGACCCTCAGACATGAAATTAGCACTTCTACGATGCGAGTGCTAATGGTGCGCCGATCGAGCGGCCACACACGCTTCAGCGCCGCTACTCTTCCCGCGACAGAGCCCGCCATGTCGGTTGGGCCTCGCTTGGGAACGATCAGGATCTCACGATGAAATTCCGTCCGCTGCACGACCGCGTGGTGCTCCGCCGCATCGAAGGCGAGGAGAAGACCAAGGGTGGCATCATCATCCCCGATACGGTCAAGGAGAAGCCGCAGGAAGGTGAGGTTGTTGCCGTCGGCCCAGGTGCACGAGACGAGGCTGGCAAGATCAACGCGCTCGACGTGAAAGCGGGTGACCGCGTCCTGTTCGGCAAATGGTCCGGCACCGAGGTCAAGATCGACGGGCAGGACCTCCTGATCATGAAGGAATCCGACATCCTGGGCGTCGTCGCCTGAGTTCGGATCAGGCCGCACGGCCTCGATGCGCGATCTGCCCCTTGAGGCGCCCGCCGTGGCGTGCCTCGGGGCCACACGACAGATGATGAAGGCTCCACCATGTCCGCCAAAGACGTTCGCTTTTCAGCCGATGCCCGCGAGAAGATGCTGCGCGGTGTCGAGCTGCTCGCCAGTGCGGTGAAGGTGACGCTCGGCCCGAAGGGCCGCAACGTCGTGATCGAGAAGAGCTTCGGCGCCCCGCGCATCACCAAGGACGGTGTGACGGTCGCCAAGGAGATCGAGCTCGTCGACAAGTTCGAGAATATGGGCGCCCAGATGGTGCGCGAAGTGGCCTCGCGGTCGAGCGACACCGCCGGTGACGGCACCACGACGGCAACCGTGCTGGCCGCGTCCATCGTTCGGGAGGGCGTGAAGTACGTCGCCGCCGGCATGAACCCGATGGACCTGAAGCGCGGCATCGATCTGGCGGTGTCCGCCGTCGTGAAGGATATCGGCGAGCGCTCCCGCAAGGTCGCCTCGTCCGATGAGATCGCCCAGGTCGGCACGATCTCCGCC